>JAISJS010000097.1 GCA_031261385.1 Treponema sp. | reverse complement strand
GGAACTGCGGGAGCTGTCCCGGTCGGTGAACGACCTGGCGGCGGCGCTGGAAAACGGCGAGCGCTGGCAGAAACAGCTTACCGCCGACATTGCCCACGAGCTGCGCACCCCCCTTACCTGCCTCCAGGGAAACATTGAAGCGATGATTGACGGCGTATGGGAACCCGCACCGGAACGGCTCATCTGCTGCCGGGAGGAAATCCTCCGCCTTGCCAAGCTGGTAGAAGATTTGAACACCCTCTCGATCCTTGAGCGGGAAAACCTCAAACTCCGTAAAAGTGATTTTGATTTGGCAAAACTCCTGTCACAGGCGGTGGAACAATTCCGCCCCCTGACCATGGAAAAAAACATCGCCCTTATCACGGAATTATCCCCCGCTCCCATCCACGCCGATTACGACAAGCTCATGCAGGTCTTTATCAACATCCTTTCCAATGCGGTAAAATATACCGATCAGGGGAGCGTTGCCGTCAGCATAACAAACGCCTCCGCCGGCTCCTGCGAAGTCGTTATACGCGACACGGGAATCGGTATCAGTGAAGAAGCGCTTCCCCATATCTTTGAACGGTTTTACCGTTCCGATAAATCCCGGAACCGCAGCTCCGGCGGCGCGGGAATCGGCCTTGCCATCGCCGAGGCAATCGTGAGCGCTCACGGCGGCAAAATAACAGCAAGCTCCGGCGGCACAAACCCCGATGGCGGTAGTGTGTTTCGGGTTGTACTATAATGGTAATCTGGGGTAAAATAGCTGTTATATAAATATTATTGTGATAGACATATTACTGCAATATAAATATTGCCTGGAGTTTAAACTATGAAACCAAAAAAAGTGAGCCTTTTATTTTTCGTACTGTTGATTGCGCTTTCTCCCCTTGCATCGCAGCAGTTCAATTCGGTTCCGCTGGATAACCAGTCCTACAACGTCATTGATTTGGCGATTATGCGGGGCCTTGTCAAGGCGCCGTCTTCGGCGCGGCCCTGGTCCGAATACACGGTAAAGCAGAAGCTGACGGAACTGCTCGACGCTGCGCCGGGCGCCCTTTCTTCGGTGGAGCAGGATATCGTTTCTGACCTGCTCGCCGCATTTGAACGGAAAAACGGCCTTGATCTTTTTGCCGGACGATTCCATAACGAATACCCGCTGAAAAGCACCCGGTATTCCGTTGAGGCGGGGCTCACCTGGGAAAGCAATTTCTCTTTTAACCCTGTAGAAAAAGCCGTCGGGACCGTCAACCTGGGGAACCTGTACACGGCAGGCGATTTGGGGAACAACTTTTCCTGGAATTTTATCATCAAGGGGGGCTTCTTCAAAATAGACCGGAAGTACCTTGGCGAACATGACAATCCCCCCTATATAGACCCAAAATACGGCGCTTATGATCCGGCTAATTTTGCAGGAACGCCTCCTTACCATATTGGTGATCATTATTATTACTATGACATACCCGCTCCCGGAACTTCATCGGTGTATGGCATACCCGCCTACTTTCCGTATACGTTCAGCAAGCCCTGGGAAGCGGCGGTGTTCCCGCCTGCGGATCTGGGAGGCTACGGCGGCTGGCCGGATACCTTTGCCTTTGGCTATGAGATAATCTCCGAAATAAACACCAGCCTTATAGAGAACCGTTTGCAGTTCCGCTTCGGCAGAATGCGGCGTGATTGGGGGCCTGAGGGGAACGGCTCCAGCCTGTTTATGAATGCCCAGGCCCGCCCCTTTGTCGCCGTTGAAGGAACGGCAGATCCCATTGAGTGGATGCATTTTTCATTCCTTACCGGGGCGCTTGAGTATCAAAAGTACAACAACCAGTGGGAAGACGCCGATCCTTTTCAAAATTTATTTTCCCTTGCCATGCTGGAGTTCAATACCAAAAAACGATGGCACATTGATTTCGGCAGCGCCACGGTCTGGCCCAAGCGTTTCGATTTGGGATACCTTTTTCCGGTAAACTCGAACTTTTTTTACCAGAACAATGTGGGAGATTTTGACAACCTGGCCCTTTTCGGCAACCTGGAATTCCGTCTGCCGGGAAAGGCAAAATTCTGGGCAAGCCTTTATGTTGATGAGATAAATCTTATGGAAAGCCCCTTTCTCAATCTTGACCGGGAAATGTACGCATACCAGGGAGGAATCAAAGTCAATGTCGCCTGGCTCCCCTTTGCATCGGTGGTTCTCAAGTACACCAAAATAGAACCGTATTGTTACACCCACGAATATACCGAGACGCCCTGGAACCGGGTGCCGCAGGATACTTCCTATGTCAATAACGGTGAATCGCTCGGATATTATCTGCCGCCAAACAGCGATGAACTGCTGCTCGGCCTTGATTCAATGCCCCTTCCGGGACTGCGGGCCCATATCCAGTATCAGATGGTGCGTCACGGCGCTGACTTTGGCTACGGCTGGGTAGACGGCTCCTCCCAGAATGATAAAATGCCCCGGAAAAATGCCAATACAACAAAGTATTTCCTCAAGGACGGGGTCTATCAGTGGAACCACGCCATCAAGCTTGGCGCCGCATACAACTTTAAAGCGCAGAAGCTTCCCCTTTCGGTCTTTGCCGAGACAGGTATTGTCATTACCCGGTATACGATAAACGGCGACGCCGGCATCGGTAACGAGGGCGACTATGAAGCCCTGGACGACGCAGTCTACCGTGCAGGCGCCGGGTTTATTCTTTCGGTTGGGGTTAAGATCTTTCCGTAAGAAATAACCACGAACCACACGAAAAAGACATAGGTTAGAATTAACAGTTCGTGCCTGTTCGTGGTTAATCTTCTTCTTATCACTCTTCATTATCTTCGACGGTAGTGTAGTCCTCTTCTTCGGGTTCAGGGTTGGCAGTGGCTTCGAGCTTCCGCTGTTCAAGGATTTCCTGCATTTGAATATCCAGATCCTGGCTGTCCTCGTCAAAGAGTTTGACATCGCGGTACCGTTTCATTCCCGTACCGGCGGGGATCGGATGACCGATGATGATGTTTTCCTTGAGACCCCGCAGATAGTCGGTTGAACCGGCAATGGCGGCATTGGTAAGCACCCGGGTAGTTTCCTGGAAGCTTGCCGCAGAGAGGAACGAGTCGATGTTGAGACTGGCCTTGGTGATTCCCTGGAACATCGGCTGGGCCACTGCGGGCTGTCCGCCTTCGGCGATGACCCGGTTGTTTTCCTCGTGGAAACGGTACTTGTCAACCATCTGTCCGTAAATGAACTTGGTGTCCCCGACAAACCGTATCTCCACCTTTCGCATCATCTGCCGGATAATAACGCCGATGTGCTTGTCGTTGATCGAAACGCCCTGGAGCCGATACACCTGCTGAATCTCGTCCATCAGGTAACTTTGAAGATTGCTCTCCCCAAGGATATGCAGTACATCGTGGGGATTAACGGCGCCCATACACAAAGGCTCCCCTGCCTCCACAGTATCTCCATCACGGACAAGGAGCCGCTTGGTCATTGGTATAAGATGGGGATAATCCTTACCGAAAGCATCAACTATCGATACTTTTCGTTTTCCTTTAATGATGCCCTTAAATTGAACAGTTCCGGAAACCAATGCCAATACTGCAGGACTCTTCGGTTTGCGGGCTTCAAAAAGCTCACTGACACGGGGAAGACCTGAAGTAATATCCATAGCTTTGGCAGATTCCTTTAAGGTTTTTGCAAGTGTACGCCCGGCGTTAATCTTCTCGCCTTCATCGACCTGGATATATGCGCCGCCGGGAAGAAAATACGAAGCCACTTCATTTTCATTCTCATCGACAATGAAGATACGCGGCTGCTTGCTTTCAAGCTGAAATTCACTGATCCGCTTTTCGATATTCCCTGTTTCTTCGTCGATCTCTTCCTTGAGAGTAGTCCCTGCAATGATATCTTCGTATTTAACGGTACCGGATGCTTCGGCGATAATCGGGTCCGAGAAGGGGTCAAAGGAAGCGATGGTTGCTTCTGCGGTTACTACATCTCCTTTCTTTACGATAAAATCAGAGCCGTTCCGAATTTCAATTTTTTGATCCGGCCCGATAAGATACAGGCTGCGCCCTTCCGCGGACTTTGGATCCGGACCTTCTTTAATAAGTGCAAAGGCGATTTCAGGAGATTTGATTTCTTCCTTACCCCGCTTGATAATAACTTCTTCGCGGATAATTTTCTTGCCGCTTTCCACAAGAACCTGATCCTTGCTCTCAAGCTTGTATTCTTTTATCACTTTATTAACAAGTGCATGCCCCCTGCGGGTAAAGAGCCAATGACCGTCTTCAAATTCTACATGAGCCCCTGCCACATCCCGGATATATACGGAATACTTAAGGAATATCCGGTTTTCTTCGCTCGCCCGGGTTGCCGTCCCTCCGATATGGAAGGTACGCATGGTAAGCTGGGTTCCGGGCTGACCGATGGATTGGGCGGCGATGGTTCCTACCGCTTCCCCGATGTCCACAGAGCGGTTTGTGGCAAGGTTCCTGCCGTAACAGCGGCGGCAAACTCCGTGTTCTGCCTCACAGGTAAGAACCGTCCTAATCCGGACCGATTCAACGCCTGCATCTTCAATACGCCCGGCCACATCTTCGGTGATTTCCTCATTCACGTCGACAATAAGCTCCCCGGTAATAGGGTGTTTGACCCGCTCCAGGGTATAGCGGCCGACGATGCGGTCACTCAAAGGCTCTACAATGTCCTCGCCGTCTTTAATCGCTGAATATGAGATACCGTTGATTGTTCCGCAGTCGTCTTCATTGACAACAACGTCCTGTGCTATGTCTACGAGCCGCCGGGTAAGGTAACCGGCTTCTGCGGTCTTAAGCGCCGTATCGGCAAGTCCCTTCCGGGCGCCGTTGGTGGAGATAAAGAACTCAATAACCGAAAGGCCCTCTTTAAAATTGGACCTGATCGGCAGTTCGATAATGTCACCTGAGGGCTTTGCCATAAGGCCGCGCATACCGGCAAGCTGGCGAATCTGGTTACGGCTTCCGCGGGCGCCTGAGTTAGCCATCATATAAATAGAATTAAATCCGTCCTGATCCGCTTCCAGCGTCTTCATCATTATATTGGTAAGATCTTCGTTGGTTTTAGTCCAAACTTCAACAACACGGTTATATCGTTCTTCCTGAGTGATGGTTCCCTGACGCTGCTGCTTCTGAATGGCGTCAACTTCCTTGTTGGCCTTGTCGATCATCTCAGGCTTTTCCTTGGGTACCTTGATATCGTCGACACCGATGGTGGCGCCAAAGACCGTAGCGTATTTGTACCCGGTAGCCTTGATAACGTCGAGCATTTTGACCGTGGTCCAGGAACCTTTCTCGGCAAAAATATTTTCGATAAGTCCCCGCAGTTCTTTATCCTTAAGCTCATAATTGAGGAACGGAATCTCGGGGGGCATTTCTTCGTTGAACACCAGCCGCCCCGCAGTAGTTTCGATAAGGCCATCCGCGCCGGGTTTTACCTCATGACCGGCCTTGTCCCAGATGGGGAACTTGATCGGCTTTACCCTGATAACCGCTTCCCATTCCAGGGATTTTGATTCCACCGCCATAAGTATTTCTTCGGTGCTGGTATAGCGCCGTCCGGTACCTTTGGCATTGGGCTTTATGCGGGTAAGGAAGTTGATCCCAAGAACCATGTCCTGGGAGGGGAATACAATAGTCTTACCGTTGGCAGGGTTAAGGAGGTTCCGCGCAGAAAGCATCAGAGTCCAGCATTCCATTTGAGCCGCCTGAGTCAGAGGCACATGCACCGCCATCTGATCCCCGTCAAAGTCGGCGTTAAACGCATGACACACCAGCGGATGAAGTTTGATAGCCTTGCCCTCAACCAGTACCGGCTCAAAGGCCTGAATCCCCAGCCGGTGCAGGGTCGGCGCACGGTTAAGCAGCACCGGATGTTCCTTGACCACTTCGTCAAGGATTGCAAAAACCTCCGGGGTTTCCTGCTCCACCAGCATTTTTGCTTTTTTGATATTGTACACCACGTCCTTGTCGACGAGTTTTTTCATGATAAAAGGCTTGAACAGTTCCAGGGCCATTTTGGTGGGAAGCCCGCACTGCCACATTTTAAGATCCGGCCCGACAGTGATAACAGACCGCCCCGAATAGTCAACCCGCTTACCCAAAAGGTTCTGCCGGAAACGTCCCTGCTTGCCCTTGAGCATATCGCTGATCGATGTGAGGGGCCGGTTTGACGCGCCCTTGACCACCCGCTGGTTCTTGGAGTTGTCGAACAGGGCGTCCACCGCCTCCTAGAGCATACGCTTTTCATTGCGGATGATGATATCCGGCGCGTTGAGGGTCTGAAGCCGTTTAAGCCGGTTGTTCCGGTTGATCACCCTGCGGTACAGGTCGTTCAGATCGCTCGTGGCAAAACGCCCGCCGTCAAGCTGAACCATAGGACGTAATTCCGGTGGTATAACCGGAATTACGTCAAGGATCATCCATTCGGGCTTGTTGGTGGAGTTGCGGAAATTCTCGACAATTTCAATGCGCTTGAGGAGCCGTTTATCACTCTTGGCCCCTTTCTCGATCATCTTTGCCCTAAGATCTATCGCCATCTGATCGAGGTTGAGGTTTTCAAGCAGGGTCCTGACCGCCTCGGCGCCCATCCCCGCAGAAAAACCCCCGCCGTAACGTTCCTGGGCTTCGTAATATTCTTCTTCAGTGAGGAGCTGCATCTTTTTGAGGTCCGTATCACCTGAGTCAATGACCACATATTTTTCATAGTACAAAACAGAACGCAGATTCGACATAGTCATATCAAGCAGGAGTCCCATGCGGCTCGGCACGGAACGATAGTACCAGATATGGGAAACCGGAGCAGCCAATTCGATATGGCCCATCCGCTCGCGGCGGACTTTGAAATGCGTTACTTCCACACCGCAGCGATCACAAATAACCCCTTTATACCGGATCGATTTGAACTTGCCGCAGTAACATTCCCACTCTTTGGTGGTCCCGAAGATCCGTTCGCAAAAGAGGCCGTCTTTCTCCGGGCGCAGGGTCCGGTAGTTGATCGTCTCCGGCTTTTTTACTTCCCCATAAGACCAGGCCCGAATCATCTCCGGCGAGGCCAGCTTTATCATTATCGAATCAAAGTCCTGAATATCACGCATTTTTTACCCCTTAAAAATTCGAACCGCTTTTGGTTATCAATTCATCATCCCGCTCGGTGAGGGGGATCTGTTTTCCCTTGACATCGTAGATCGTCAGATCCAGCGCCAGGCCCCGGAGTTCCTGCACCAGTACGTTGAAGGATTCGGGGATACCTGCCGTAGTGGAAGGCTCGCCCTTCACAATGGCCTCGTAGATCTTGGATCGTCCTGTCATATCGTCGGATTTGATTGTCAACAGTTCCTGTAAGGTGTTGGCGGCGCCGTAGGCTTCCAACGCCCAGACTTCCATTTCTCCAAGACGCTGTCCGCCAAACTGGGCCTTGCCGCCCAGGGGCTGCTGCGTCACGAGCGAATACGGCCCGGTGCTGCGGGCATGCATCTTGTCGTCGACAAGATGATGAAGCTTGAGGAAGTAAATCACCCCGCAGAAAATTTCGTTCACAAAGAGCTCGCCGGTTCTTCCGTCCCGGAGCGGGGTCTTGCTCGTTACGGGCAGGCCCGCCTCTTTAAGTTTTTCTTCGATCTGGTCCGTGGAGGGGGACTGAAACACCGGCGCCGAATACCATTCGTCCAGCGTGGAGCCCGCCCAGCCAAGCTCGGTTTCAAGGAGCTGGCCGATGTTCATACGGGACGGAACGCCGAGCGGTGTAAGGCACAAGTCAAGCGGCGTACCGTCTTCCATGTATGGCATATCTTCCTCGGGGAGTATGCGGGCGACAACGCCCTTGTTTCCGTGGCGGCCTGCCATCTTGTCACCTTCACGGAGTTTCCGCTTGGTAGCGATAAGGACCTTTACCACTTCATCCACGCCGGGGTTAAGATCATCCCCTTCGGTACGCTTTAAACGCTGTATGTCGATGATCGTCCCTTCGATACCGTGGGGCACCCGGAGGCTTGAATCCCGAACTTCTTTGGCCTTTTCGCCGAAAATCGAATTGAGCAGTTTAAATTCCGGCGTGGTTTCCGTTTCGCTCTTGGGGGTAACTTTTCCGACAAGAATATCACCGGAACGCACCTTGGCGCCCACCATGATGATGCCTTCGGCGTCAAGGTTATCCAGACTTTTTTCACTGGTATTGGGGATATCCCGGGTAATTTTTTCCGGACCCAGTTTGGTTTCCCGTACCTCGGTGATAAATTCCTTGATATGTATCGAGGTAAACATATCATCCTTAACCACCCGCTGGGAAATAAGGATCGAGTCTTCGTAGTTGTACCCGTTCCAGGGCATAAAGCCCACCAGGATATTCCGGCCCAGGGCCAGTTCACCGTCACGGGTTGCAGGTCCGTCGGCGATAACCTGACCTGCGGTGATTTTGTCGCCGACCTTTACCACAGGGCGCTGATTGTAGCAGGTATCCTGATTGGTCCGCTGATACTTCACCAGGCGGTACAAATCGTTTCCGTCTTCGTCAATTACCGCCTGGGCGGAAGGTTTCGCAGGACCCGGCTTGTCGGGCTTTATGGTAATTTCATGGGAGGTAACCCGGAGCACCGTACCGGACCGCCGTGCCTTTGCCAGCACACCCGAATCGTAGGCGCATTTTCCTTCCATCCCCGTTCCGACACGCGGAGCCTCGGGGAATACCAGCGGCACCGCCTGCCGCTGCATGTTTGAACCCATCAATGCCCGGTTGGCGTCATCGTGCTCAAGGAAGGGAATAAGGGATGCCGACACCGAAATAATTTGTTTCGGCGATACGTCCATATATTGAATATCTTCGGGACCGCGGGTCGTATAATCACCCTGCCGGCGGCAAGAAACCTGATCATCGGCAAAGGAACCGTTATTGTTGAGTTTTGCCGAAGCCTGGGCGATGAAGTAGCGATCCTCGTCCATAGCAGACAAATATTCAATGTCACGGGTGGCTACCCCTTTGGCAACCTTGCGGTACGGCGTTTCCAAAAAGCCGTATTCATTGACCCGGGTATAATTTGCCAGCGACACAATAAGGCCGATGTTCGGACCTTCCGGAGTTTCAATGGGGCACATTCTGCCGTAGTGGGTATAGTGAACATCGCGGACCTCAAAGCCTGCCCGGTCACGGGAAAGGCCGCCGGGTCCCAATGCGTTGAGCCTGCGTTTGTGGGTAAGTTCTGCCAGCGGATTAACCTGATCCATGAACTGGGAAAGCTGGCTTGAACCATAAAATTCTTTTATCGCCGCAACCACCGGCTTAATCGAAATTAAATCCTGCGGCTTAATCGTGTCGGTCTCTTTCAGGCTCATCCGCTCTTTGGCGATACGTTCCATCCTGCTAAAGGCGGTCTTCATCGAATTAGCCATGAGTTCCCCGACAGAGCGCACCCGCCTGTTTCCAAGGTGATCGATGTCGTCGATGTTTTCATCCCCCACATACACCTTGATAAGGAATTTCATCGTCGCGATAATATCCGGTTTGGTCAGGGTAAAATCTTCCAGCGGAGGCTTGTGGTCAAATTTTTTGTTGAGCTTATAGCGGCCCACCCGGCCCAAATCATAGCGCCGGCTGGTAAAGAACATTCCCAAAAGATCTTTTTCCGCCGCTTCCACCGTGATGGATTCACCGGGCATCAGCACCGAGTACACTGCGGAAAGGGCATCTTCCCTGGAAGGCTCATCCCTGCTGGGGTCCTCTTTGGTAAACTTTATCTCCTCCCGCTCAAAACAGTTAAGGAGCATCGGAGAATTAAGCGAACCCTCGGCTTCAAAATCGATAACCTCGATGGATTTGATCCCGTTCGCCAAAAGCTCATCAACATTGTGGGGATGGAGCTTCTCTCCCGCACGGTAGAGTTTTTTCTTGTCGGTTCCGTCGGCGTTGTCGGCTTTAATCCACACTGCTGCCGAAAGCACACGGCCGGAGAATTTTTCCCGGGTATCCCGGTCATCTTTTACCTTGAGGGTCTCAGTCTTGTAAAAAGACTTGATGATCTCCTCACGGCTGTCATACCCCAGCGCCCGCAGAAATATGCTGCCCAGAATTCTTTTTTTCCGGTCTATCTTGGCGTAGATAAGTTCCTTTTTCTGGTCGATCTCGAACTCAAGCCAGGAACCGCGGTAAGGAATGATCCGCGAAGAATAAATTCCCTTCTCGTGGCTGAAAATAACGCCCGGTGAACGATGAATCTGCGATACCACCACCCGCTCCGCGCCGTTTATGATAAAGGTGCCCCGCTCGGTCATGATCGGGATATCACCCATGTAAATGTCTTTTTGACGAATTTCGCCGGTCTGCTGGAAGATAAGATTTACCCGCGCCTTGAGGGACACGGCGTACGTCAGCCCCTTTTGTTTGCAATCCTGCTCAGAAAGCTTTATACCGTCTTCGTCCAGCGTATAATATTCATACTCCAGAACCATATCGCCGTTGGGACTTTCGATGGGGAATGTTGTGGTAAATACGTCCTGAAGCCCCTGTTCTGCGGGCTTCTCGCCGTTCCTGAGTTTTTCCCGTTGGAGGAACCGTTCATACGAACAAAGCTGGATGTCGATAAGATCCGGCAGATCCATTACATCCTGAATGTCTTTGCCGATATAGGTCCGTTTTGAAGTCTTCCCTTTTGTCATTGGTATCCCCCGTCTGTCTAAATACAAAAGCACAAAGAAGAAACCGGAGACACCGCCCCGGAATTTCTCTTCCTTGCGCCTATTGAGAAAATTGAACTTTTAATTCCCGCGATCTTACTCGATATCAACGGTACCGCCGGCGGCAGTAATTGATTCCTTAATTTTTGCGGCTTCATCTTTGGAGACATTTTCTTTAAGGGGTTTCGGGGCGCCTTCGACAAGGTCCTTTGCTTCCTTAAGACCCAGGCCGGTAACGGCCCTGACTTCCTTGATAACCGCGATTTTTTTGGAATCGTCATAGGCTTTGAGAATAACATTGAATTCAGTTTTCTCCTCCGCTGCTTCCGCTGCTCCGCCTGCTGCGGGTCCGGCTGCTGCAATCGCCACCGGGGCGGCGGCAGAAACGCCGAATTTTTCTTCCATTGCTTTTACCAGTTCCGAAACCTCCAGAACGGTCATGGACGAAATTGCTTCCAAAATCTGATCAGTAGTAAGGGCTGCCATATTATCTTCTCCTCATTAAACAACTTTGCGTCTCATACGAAACACAATCCGGGTAAACCCGGGTAAACCCCGACAGGAACGGCAGCACCGGACCTGATGGTCCGCCCGAAGCCTGACGGGTGCAATCCTCCGGTACAAGTACAGGAAGATTAAAACCGCGAAGTCGAATAAGGCGAATAAGTAGGGAAGAAGAAAGGATTGGAAATTTTTCTTCCTCTCTTTCCTTTTTCGACTTCTTCGACTTTGCGGTTAAATTTCCTTCTCTATGCGGCAGTACTCTCCGCTTTTTTATCGCCGACTGCCTTGATGGTACGCACCAGCCGGGCGTTCACGTCGTTGAGCGCAGCGGCAAGGTTCCGTGCAGGGCCGTTCATCACCGACATGAGCATGGAAATAAGTTCCAGACGACCGGGGAGCTTGGAGAACGCCTCGGTCTGCTGAAGGGTGTACACCGAATCGCCGACCAGGGCGCCCTTTACCTGAAGCGCCGGGGCTTCCTTTGCAAAGGTGAAAAGTATCTTGGCAACCTCATTGGCATCCGCGGGGGCAATCGCCACCGCCGTAGGGCCGGTAAGATAGGCCGATACATCCTGAGATCCAAGCTGCTCAAAAGCGATACGGGCAAAGTTGTTCTTTATAACCTTGTAGTGCACGCCCTTTACCCGGAGCTGATTCCTCAAATTGGTGATCTGCGCCACCGTGAGGCCGCGGTAATCGGTAAATATAAAGTCCTTTGAAGCGCCAAAGGCTTCTTTTAATTCTCCGATGGCTTTGGTTTTGCTATCCTGTATTTTTTTTGCTACTATAGCCATATAACTCTCCTTAAATGTGGAGTTTGCCGCAACCTTCGGTTGCTTGGCAAACCCCCAAGACAAAACCCTTCAGGTTTTGTCACTCGTCTTTGATTGCGACCCACACGCCGGGTCCCATGGTTGAAGCCACCGAAACGGTCTGGATAAATTCACCCTTGGCGTCTGAGGGGCGTTTTCGTTTAATTTCGGTCACCACCGCATGGACGTTTTCGGCAATTTTGGCCGGTTCCATGGAGACCTTGCCCACGGCAAGATGCACCACCCCAGTCTTGTCGGCGCGGAATTCCATGCGGCCTTTTTTCAGTTCCGCAAGGGCGCCTTTCAGGTCAAAGGTAACGGTGCCGGTCTTGGGATTAGGCATAAGGCCCTTGCGTCCCAGAACCATACCAAGCTTACCAACATCTTTCATCATATCAGGGGTAGCAACGGCTACATCAAAGTCCAGCCAGCCGCCCTTTACTTTTTCGATCAGCTCTTCAGCGCCGACATATGCAGCGCCTGCATCCCTGGCTTCCTGCTCTTTTTCAGATTTACAGAAAACCAGCACTTTTTTCTCGCCCCGGAACTGGTTGGGCAGAACCACCGTATCACGGACAGACTGGTTCTTCTTCAGGCTCACCTTGACGGAAAGATCCACCGTCTCATCAAACTTGGCAAAGGCCATGGTCTTGACCAGCGCCAGCGCTTCGTCCAGTTCATAGGTATTGGCGGGAGTGTACTTTTTGACACTTTCCCGATATTTTTTTCCGCGGCTCATTTTTCCACCTCAACACCCATGGACCGGGCAGTTCCGGCAATAATTTTCATGGCGGCTCCAATGTCGTTGGCGGAAAGATCCGGCATCTTCAACTTGGCAATTTCTTCGCACTTGGCTTTGGGCAGTTTGCCCACCTTGGTCTTGTGCGGCTCCCCGGAGCCCTTCTCAAGACCGATAGCCTTTTTAATCAGCACCGCCGCAGGGGGCGTTTTGAGGATGAAGGTGAACGACTTGTCTGCATAGACCGTGATCACCACCGGGATGATAAGGCCCGGTTCCATGCCCTTTGTCTTGTCGTTAAACTGCTGGACAAACTGGGGCGCGCTGACCCCGTGGGGTCCCAGGGCAGGCCCGACAGGGGGGGCCGGCGTGGCCTTTCCCGCAGGGCATTGCAGCTTGATGAAAGCGGCAATTTTCTTTTTTGCCATTCTATACTCCTTTGTGGTACATAACGTCCCCGCCTATGCGGAAACTCCCACGCTTATATCAAGACAGAAGAACCGGGGCCTTTTCAGCGCCCTCGGGGTTCTTCCCTTAATTACACCTTCTCTACCTGTAAAAGATCGACTTCCACCGGGGTATTCCGCCCAAAGATGCCGACCATTACCTTTAATTTGCTCTTCTCCTGATTAACCTCTTCGATAGTTCCGGTAAAGGACTCAAACGGTCCATCGATTATCTTGACCTGCTCCCCGGCGGAGAACGACTGCCGGGCCCGGACAGGGCGCTCGCCCTTAATTTCACCGGATTTCTGCAGGATGGAGCGGGCCTCATCCCCGGTAAGGGGCTGAGGCCGCTTATCCGCAGGAGTTCCGACAAAACCGGTCACCCCCTGTATCTTTTTTATCCGTGAACAGGTGGTTTTCCAGTCGAGTTCAGGAAGATCCAGTTCTACCAGAATATACCCGGGGAGGAATTTCCGTGTTTGGGTACGTTTTTTGCCGTCCCG
>JAISJS010000016.1 GCA_031261385.1 Treponema sp. | reverse complement strand
GCCCCAAAAGGAGCAGTCTGCCACGGGGCGGAAGCGCCCGGTTTGCCTGAATACGTTCTTCCCAGGCCGCGTCCAGGGCCTTAAACCCCGCGTCAACCGCCTCCCGCGCCTGCCCCCGGCCCGCTCCAAGCTCCCGGGCGAAGCGGAGCAGGGTCTTCCGCAAGGGCTCCTTCCGTTCGTCAATTTCAAGCATGAGTACCGGCAGGGCAAGCCCTAGTAAGGCGCGGCTCGCGTCCGGAATGGCGCCGAATTTAGCGCAGCAGATATGCCCTTTGGTCATGGAAAGGACCCGGGGAATAAAAACCGCGTCCGCCTTGCCCCGTAAAAAAAGCAATTGCCCGTCAAAGACCTTGTGGGCCAGGCAATGCTCGCTTTCGGAAACCGGGGCGGCGGTTTCCAGGGTCTCCCGGGAGGAGGGGGGCGAAAAGACCGGTTCCCGGCCAAGCCCCCGGAAAAAGGCGTCCCAGAGTCCCGGATATGAATAAAAGTAAAACCCCCGGGGAATCCCTATTTTTTGGTATGCTAAACCGGCCATGATTTATCCTACTATTGGTTACGGGGTATAATTTTATTACTATTATATGAAGGATTATCAGTCAAGATTAGGATAATATCTCAAACTCTGTCAAGGGAATTCCATTGACAAACCCAGGGATATATTTTAGAATAGTCTAAATTATCTACCATGGGGTACATATTTATATGCGGGGCAGTAAAAAATGGACGATTTAAAGCGGCAAATAAAGGAACTGATCATAAGCGCCCTTGAGCTTGAGGATATCAAGCCTGAAGCTATTAAGGACGCCGAGCCGATCTTCGGCGCGGGGCTGGGGCTTGATTCCATTGACGCCCTGGAGCTGGGGGTGGCGATTAAAAAGAAATTCGGGGTAAAATTTTCAGCGGAAAGCGAAGACAACAAGAAGCATTTCGCTTCGGTGGATGCCCTGGCGGCATATATCGGTTCCGCAATGGCCGGAGGGCGGGCATGACTAAAGAAGCGGTTTTTGAAAAACTCAAGGACATCCTGGTGGAGTATTTTGAGCTTGACCCGGAAGTAGTTCAGCCCGAAGCGCAGTTGTTAGCGGATCTGGATATGGACTCCATAGATGCGGTGGATCTCATCGTTAAGATGAAGCAGTATATTCCGGGAAAAATCGATCCCGAACAGTTCAAGACTGCCCGCACGGTTCAGGATGTGGTGGAGATACTCTTCCCCCTGATGCAGCAGATGCAATAGCATCTGTAGTAGGGGTTTGCCATGGGGCGGATAGCGCGGATTTTGTTGTATGTCATAGCCGCCCTGTACCCGGTTCTGATGTTTGTCGCCTTGGCGGTGCTTAAACTGCCGGTGCGGTTCTTTTCGCTTTTTGTGATCGCCATCGCCCTGTTTTCCTTTTTGTCCGCCACGGGAATCCGTGGCGCGGCCTCGGGACGCGGTACGGCCCCGGCGAAAAAAAAAAGACCGGCGTCCTGTTTTCAGGCTCCTTGCTCCTGGGCGCCCTCGGCCTTGTCTGCTTTATAAACAACTCGGCCTTTTTGCTGAAGCTATACCCGGTGCTTATCAGCGCGGTATTGCTCGGCGCTTTCGGCCTTACCCTGTTTTCCCCGCCGGTTATGATTTTCCGGTTCGCCGTATTGCAGGACAAGTCGGTACGGGGCTCCCTTGCTGAAAAACGGGTAGAGAAGTATTGCCGCAGGGTTACCCTGGTCTGGTGCGCTTTTTTCCTGCTGAACGGCGCCGTTGCCCTGTATACCGTTTTTTTTGCCTCCGATGCGGTTTGGTCTATCTATAACGGCGGCATTTCGTATATGCTGATGGGGGCCCTGTTTGCCGGGGAATTCATTGTACGCAGGATAACGGATAAAAACATGCCAAAGGCCTTCCCTTTATCACAATTTACCGCCGCCTCCCGTCCGCCGGATACGGTTCTCTGCTATAGCGGTACCTGGCAGGCGGGGGTTTACAAAACATGGCGGGATTTCCTTGAGGATACGGCCCGCCTGCGCGCTTTCATCAATGCCGACGGTTCGGAAAAATGGCTGCTCCATGTCGAGGATTGCTGGTATTTTCTGGTGGCCCTTACCGCGCTGCTCCAGTGCAAAAAACAGGTTCTCCTTACCGCCAATGTGTCCCCGGCCTATATTGCGGAAATCCGGGAGCCGGGAACCGCCTTCCTTTCGGATCAGTCCTTTCCCCCGGAACAGGGTATGGGTGATATCCTGCATGTTCCCGCCCTGCTCGCCGCGCATGGCGCCGGTGATACGGGCACGGTTCCTCCGATAAATGCCGGTGAAACGGTGATCATGATGTATACATCGGGCACCACCGGCAGGCCAAAGGTTGTGCGGCAGCGGCTTACGGAATTTGAAATGGATAACCGTTTTATTTTGTCCAAATGGGGCGACGAATTTCTCAAGCGCAAACTGTGTTCCACCGTAAGCCAGCATCATATTTACGGGATCCTCTTTTCAATCCTGCTCCCCTTTACCGCAGGGGTCCCCTTCCGCCGCGAGCGGATTCAGTACCCTGAAAGCTTTGAAACTTTGGTTGACGACTCCTACATGATCATTACGGTTCCCGCTTTTTTGAAGCGTTCCGTGGAGGCCGCGCCGGGCCGCCTGCCGCTCCGTGATCCCTGGATATTTACCTCCGGGGGCGTACTTACCCCGGAAATCGCGGGGAAAACCGATGCCGTATTCGGGTTTTGGCCGGTGGAGGTATACGGCAGCACCGAGACCAGCGGAATCGCGTACCGGCAGTCAAAGGACGGGCTTGCATGGACGCCCTTTGACAATGCGGAGATACGCCTGAACGATGCCGGCTGCCAGGTGATCCGTTCCCCGTATATCAAGGAGCCCGAAGGTTTTACCACCGGCGATTTGGCCGAGATTCTTGGGGACGGGCGCTTTATCCTGAAGGGCAGGGCCGACTCAATCGTAAAAATCGAGGAGAAGCGTATCTCCCTGCCGGAAATGGAAAGCCGTATCCTGCAATCGGGCCTTGCGGCGGATGTATGCGTTGTCGCCCTGGAAGATAGGCGGCAGTACCTTGCGGCGGCGCTGGC
>JAISJS010000010.1 GCA_031261385.1 Treponema sp. | reverse complement strand
TTATCATCCCGAAAAATGTTTTTTATTTCGGCGGACAGAACGGTAAGGTTAGGCGTTTTTTCATTTTCATCAAAATCCTGATTCAGGGTAATAACATTTTTCTTAACCCATTCGGCATAGGGTTTATGATGGCACACCGTATGCTTTACTTCGATATCGGGGATGATTCGTCCTTCGGCAAGGTCTACCAAAAGAAGTTTCCCGGGAAGGAGACGACCCTTGAAAATTACTTCCCCGGGTTTAAAATCCTGCACACCGGTCTCGGAAGCCATGACGATAAGATCATCTTTGGTGATGGCATAACGCGAAGGCCGAAGGCCGTTCCGGTCAAGCGTACCGCCGACAAAGCGGCCGTCACAGAAAACCATCGAAGCAGGCCCGTCCCAGGGCTCCATACTGCACGCCTGATATTCGTAAAAAGATTTTAACTCATCGGATATGGGATTCTTGTCGTTCCACGATTCGGGTATCAGCATCATCAAAGCCTGGGGCAAGGTCCGTCCGCTCATCACCAAAAGTTCCAAGGCATTGTCGAAACTTGCCGAATCACTGCGATCCCTCTCCATCGCCGGGAGTAGACTTTTAAGGTCATCGCCGAAACGCGGATGGGCAAAGAGCGCCTCACGGGCCGTCATCCAGAAACGGTTCCCCTTGATCGTGTTGATTTCGCCGTTATGCGCCACCATGCGAAACGGCTGAGCCAGCGACCAGTTGGGAAAGGTGTTGGTGGAAAAGCGCGAGTGAACCAGGGCAACCGCCGTGATCACCGCCTCATCACGCAGTTCGGGAAAATATTCCTTGAGCTGGGTGGACATCAACATGCCTTTGTAAATAATGATCCGCGATGAAAGGGACGGCACATACGCTTCGATTTCTTTTTCCCGTAAAGCCTTTTCAAACTTTTTGCGGAAGATGAAAAGCCGGAAATCCAGGTCAGAAACTCCCCCATCTGCGGGGGCCTTATCCTGACTGCCGGAAACCGCCGCTCCGCCCGGTGTAGTGGGAACCAGTACCAACTGCTTAACCGCAGGCTCCGCCGCCTTGGCGATTATACCAATTGCGCCTGAGTTTACCGGAACGTCCCGCAAGGCCAGCATCGAAAGTCCGGCAGCAGCGGCGTTTTCTTCTATCAATTTGAGAATAATCGTTTTTGATTCACCGGCATTTTTATCGCCGGAACCGGGAAAAAACACGAGTCCCGTGCCGTAAGTCCCGGCGGCAGGAAGGTTGGGAATCAATTTCTTATAAAACTCATGGGGAATGTGGAGGAGCACACCCGAACCGTCACCGGTCTTGTTATCGGCGCTTTCCGCGCCCCGGTGTTCCATTCGATCGAGAACTTCGAGGCCCCTTTTGAGAATATCGTGAGACTTGCGGCCCTTTATATCTGCGACAAACCCGATACCGCAGGAATCGTGCTCATCTTCTTTCCGGTATAAACCCTTTTCATGTTCGCCCATGACGGCTCCTTGGTGCAAAAGTGTAATAATTATACAGGAATCGCGGGGGCTTATGCAATATGGCGTTAAAAACCGTATAAATTTACGGAAACCGGTAAATTAATTAGTTTTCCGCAGATACATGCGCAGTTTTGTAAAGACATCATCAAAGTCCAGGGGTTTGCCGACATGATCGTTCATGCCGGCGGCAATGCACTTTTCTACATCTTCACGGAATACATTGGCGGTCATTGCAATTATTGGGACAGGTTTCACAGGTTCCGATAATTGCTTAGGAGTTTTGCAACCTTCGGTTGCTTGCCCAAACTCCATGGCCTTTTCCATAGCCTTTTCTTGAGCACGGGCGGCTTCAAATTCACGGATTTTTCGGGTGGCTTCGTAGCCGTCCATTTTTGGCATTTGGACATCCATAAAAATTGCATCGTATTTTTCGGGGGCAGCGTTGAACATTTCCACCGCCTGAACGCCGTTTGCCGCACAGTCAATTTCCAATAACGTGGGTTCCAGCAGGGCGAGTATAATCTCCTGATTGATTTCCACATCCTCGACAAGAAGTATACAGGAGCCCTCAAATTTATCAACCTGCTTTGCATCAGTTTCCTCCGCCGCACGCAGATTGTCAACGCCGAGGCATTCGTTAATGCAATCGGCAATGGCGGAGGGGAACAGGGGCTTGGAGAGAAACTTGTCCACCCCCGCTTCTTTTGCTTCCTTTTCTATCACCGTCCATTCCGCGGCGGAGATCATGATCACAACTGACTTTGTCAGTGGTAATTTAGCAGAATTTGGCGGAAACAAAGACTGCACCTCAGCCGTCCGGGATTCCTTTTCCTTTATGCGGCGGGAAAGTTCAACTCCGTCCATGCCGGGCATTTTCCAATCGACAAAATAGATGTTGTAGCCGCCCTTCGTATTGATAAGTTCAAGGGCCTGCTCACCGCCTTCCGCAGTATCGCAGAAAATACCAAACTGCTCCGCAATGTTTTTAAAATATGTTCTGGTTTCAAGCGCATCGTCCACCGCAAGAATCCGTATGTTGCTCCAGTTAACCCCGGGACTTAAGCGGCTTTCCTCCCCGGAGGCGCCCCGCTCAACCTGAACGGTAAAGGCAAAAGTTGCGCCTTCGCCAAGCTCCGATTCTATCCAGATCTTGCCGCCCATCATTTCCACGATCCGCTTGGAGATCGTGAGCCCGAGGCCTGTCCCGCCGAATTTGCGGGACGTACCGCTTTCGGCCTGTTCAAAGTAATGAAAAAGCCGCGACTGCTGTTCCGCACTGATGCCTATCCCCGAATCAATTACTTTGAACTGTATCGTGATAAAACTGCCCTCTTCGTTTAACATCTGGGCTTCCAGCCGGATAGTCCCCTGTTCCGGGGTAAATTTTACCGCATTGGAAAGCAGATTGGTGATCACCTGGGCAAGCCGTTGATCATCGCCTATAAGATAATGAGGAATACGTTTATCAAAATTCACATAAAATTTCTGTTGCCGTTCCTCCACCCGGAAGTTGACCACGTTGACGGTTTTCTGGAGCATCTTCTCAAAATTAAAACGCTCGATGGATAGTTCAAATTTATTTGCTTCAATTTTAGACATATCAAGAATGTCGTTGATAACTCCGAGAAGATGGGTAGATGCGTCCTCAATTTTATTCAGGCAATAATCTTTCCGCTCCGCGTCGGGGGTTCCCTTTGCTATTGCGGTCATCCCGGTAATGGCGTTCATCGGAGTCCGCATTTCGTGGCTCATGTTGGCAAGAAAATCGCTTTTTGCCCTGGCGCTGGAGAGGGCTTCCTCCCGGGCCTGGATAAGGCTGTGGGTCATCTCGTTCCGGGCTATCGCGTTGACCATCAACAGGCTCCCGGACCTCATGATACTTTCCTCTACAGGGGGAAATTCCCGATCATTGTGACAATCATCAAAGCTGATGAAACCCCAAAACTGATCCTGTAAAAATACGGGAATTACCAGTATGGATATCATGCCATAAGGTTTAAGTACCTCCTGCTCTTCCGCCTGAAAATTACGGATGGGACCGCTTATACTTTTACCCCCGGAAAGCCGCTCCTCCCACAGGGGAAGAGTTTCATTGTACATAAATTCCATCAGCACAGAACTTTCAACACCGTTTCTGCCTTCATCGTCCCATAAATAAATCCGGGTACAGCCGAATTTATTTTCCCGGATAAAATTCTTCCAGATACAAACGTGATCCACATCGACACAGTGCGCCAGTATTCCCATACTCTGCTGCAGAACTTTTTCAAAATTTTCCGCATCTGCGGTAAGCAGTATCTCCGCCGTATCGTTCACTGCATGCAGCATCTTGTCCTGCCTGACAAGTTCCTTACCGGCATCGGCAACTTTCTGTTCTTCCAGGTAATATATTTTATTCTGAAACTTGACTACCGTACCGATAAAAAAACCGCCTACCATGATGGAGAGGATTCCGTCAAAAAGCTGCTGCACCGGGGTAAGGGCGCCGAGCAGGGCCGGGTTATGATATCCCGCATAATAACAGGCGGCTATCACTGCGATGTGCAGGCCCAAAAGGACAATTAAAACCCTGCCTCTGCAAATCATAAACACACAGACCATGCTCATGACAAAAAAGGCTGACATACCGCCGTTGGCGCCGCCAATCAGAAAAAAGGTTATGGGGAAAAGGATATCGCCAAGAAAAATCAGCAAGCCCCAGACCGTCGGCCAGGACATGCGGTAACGGTTCCCCATGTATAAGAGCAGACCGAGCACTATCAGCATACCGAGCATTACAAGGCTCATGAAGGCGCCAAACCCTATCAGATAGCGCCCCACTGCGGTGATTCCTACCGCACAAAGGCCCACCATACCGATCATGTTGAGAATCCGTTGGTTCAGGGGATATTCATCCGAGAAAACATAGTGGTAAATAAAATCTTTCGGTTTTTTCACGTTATTTTACATAACGATATCATTATTTATAAAAAGAAGCAATGAGAACGGAACGCTTTATTTGGGCCCGTAGTACGCATTTTCCCCGTGTTTCCGCTCCCAATGCTTGCGGATAATATAATCGGGCAGGGGTTCCGCCTTCGGATTCAGGGCGAGGGTGAGGTGGGCCATTTTGCAGATCTCCTCAAGCACCGCCCCGTGATACACCGCCTCTGCGGCGTTTTTACCCCAGGCGAAGGGGCCGTGACCCGCAACGAGGATCATGGGCATCTCAGCAAAATCCTTGTCCTGTTTTTTAAAAGTTTCCACGATAAGATTTCCCGTTTCCAGCTCATAGTTATTTTTCACTGCCTCGGGGCTCATGTACCCGGTACACGGGATCGTTTCGGCGGCATAGTCCGCATGGGTAGTGCCGTATACCGGCACAGACTTACACGCCTGAGCCCAAGATACGGCATACTTCGAATGGGTGTGGATGATCCCGCGGATGTCTGCCCCGGTACGGGAGAATTCCCGGTAGAGCACAAGATGAGTTTTGGTATCCGATGAAGGCCTTAAATCACTATCAACTGTTTTTCCGTCAAGATCGATAATCACCATGGATGCAGGGCTCAACTTGTCATACGCAACGCCGGAAGGCTTGATGGCAAAGACCGCTTTGTCAGGATCGAATGCCGAAACATTGCCCCAGGTATAGATCGCAAGACTGCGGCGGGGAATTTCAATGTTCGCTTCATAAGCCTCTTCTTTAAGGCTCTTGTATGCATCCATTTAACGCCCTGACCAATACGCTTCCGCCCAGCGTAATTCATCATGCAGACGATCCGGTTTTGTGTCTTTGCCGATAAGGACAAATTCAATATCCATCATTTCCGCCCAATCGCGGAAATATTCTGACGTTAACGCGCTGGCATACACCGAGTGATGGGTACCGCCCGCCAATATCCACGATTCCCCTGCCCCTGCGAGTGTTGGATAGGGCTTCCACAAGGCACGGGCCACCGGAAGTTTCGGCATGACGCCATTAAGGGCAGCGTCAGAAATTTTAATAGTCTCGATTTCGTTTACAATCATTCGGAAGCGGTCGCCAAGATCGATAAGGGTGGCAAGCACTGCGGGACCGGGCGCCGCATCAAAAACCATGCGGGCAGGCGGCGCCTTGCCGCCGATTCCGAGAGGGTGTACTTCGATACGCGGTTTTTTTTCGGCGATTGACGGACACACTTCCAGCATGTGGGCGCCGAGGGCCGCTTCTTTTCCCGGCTCAAAATGATACGTGTAGTCTTCCATAAAGGAAACGCCGCCGCTCAAGCCCGACGCCATAACTTTTGCCGCATGGAGCAGCATCGACTGTTTCCAGTCGCCTTCGGCGCCAAAACCATAGCCCTGCTCCATAAGCCGCTGAGCGGCAAGGCCGGGCAGCTGGGGAAGGCCGTGCAGATCCTGAAAGGTCGTGGTAAAGGCGCCTGCGCCTTCTGCTTCGAGCATTGCTTTAAGGGCGATTTCAATTTTTGCCTGTTCCAGCATGGCGTTACGCGCAGGCCCCGGCGATTTTAATTCAGGGGCAAGCTCATAGGAAGCCTCATATTCCTTAACAAGTTTTTCCGCATCGGCGCCGCTTACCTTGTCATAACGATC
The DNA here is from genome assembly GCA_031261385.1 of Treponema sp. Taxonomy (GTDB): domain Bacteria; phylum Spirochaetota; class Spirochaetia; order Treponematales; family Breznakiellaceae; genus JAISJS01. The sequence continues at coordinate 6,152 of JAISJS010000010.1, read as the reverse complement.
GGCAAGTTCCCCAATGCCCCAGGTGTTTACCTGCCAGCCGAATTTTATCTGGGCCTCAACCTTATCGCCTTCGGTAACGGCAACCTCCCGCATATTGTCGCCAAGCCGCAGCACTACGGAATTGCTGCCGTCAAGCCGGGCTGCGGCGGCGCGCATCCACACGCCAATCCTGCGCCGTACCTCTTTGTCCTGCCAGAACCCGGCAACCACTTTGCGGTTAAGCCGCATACGGGCATAAATGTGACCATGTTCCCTGTCACCGTGGGCCGACTGGTTCAGATTCATAAAATCCATGTCGATGGTGGACCACGGAATATCACGGTTGAACTGGGTATGCAGATGGAGAATTGGTTTGCTGTTCAGCGCGAGGCCCTGTATCCACATCTTTGACGGCGAAAACGTATGCATCCAGGTGATAATACCGGCGCACTCAGGCGCCGCATTTGCATCGGCAAAGAGTTTTTTTATGACCCCGGGAGTGATGGCAACCGGTTTTAAAATCAGCGTTCCCGGCAGAAGCGGATCGCGCGCCAGTTCTTTTGCCATAACCTCAGCGTCGGCGGCAACCTGTTTAAGGGTTTCTTCCCCGTAGAGATCCTGACTGCCTACAATAAACCAGAATTCAAATTTTTTAAGATCGATCATATAGTACTCCTTCAATTTTCTGTTTCAGCAAAATTGCCCAATGCACGGTATTTTTTATACAGGGAATCGTAAACCGGGATTAAATCTTTATTAGGTGTGTACGTTTTTTCGACAGGGGAACACACCGCCTTCTGCGCCGTCGGAATATCGGGGTACAGTCCCGCAGCCACTGCGGCAAATATCGCCGCGCCCAAAGCCACCGCCTGATCGCTTGCAGGAATACTGATCGGCATATTGAGCACATCGGCAAGAAGCTGCATCACAAAAGGCGATTTACGGGCAACGCCGCCTATGCCGATGATACCGTCAATAACAACCCCTTCTTCCCGGAATCGTTCCACGATGGCCCGCGCGCCAAATGCGGTGGCCTCTGCCAAAGCACGGTACATACGCGGCGCATCCGATCCCAAACTGAGCCCCGCAATAGCGGCAGTTAGACGCTGGTTCGCATCGGGGGTACGCCGGCCATTAAGCCAGTCCAGAGCGGTAATACCGCTGGTTCCCGGCGCAATATTTGCGGCGGCCTTTTCCAGTTCCGGTATAATTTTTTTTGAAAATTGCTGCATGATTTTTTCTTTCAGCGCAGGATCAACGCCCTCAACACCTGACAGCAGGTTTTCCGCAGGCCATAAAAGTATATTTCTGAACCAGGCATACACATCGCCAAAACTGCTCTGCCCCGCCTCGTAGCCAATCATGCCGGGAATAACCGAGCCGTCAACCTGTCCGCAAATCCCGCGAACCAGAGGTTCGTTAACCAGAGGTTCGTTAACAAGGCGCTCGCCGCCTATAGGCTTTGGAGCAACAGTCACATCACAGGTGGAGGTTCCCATTACCCGGATGAGCCGGCCTTCCTTAACGCCGCCGCCCACTGCGCCCATGTGGGCATCGTAGGCGCCAACCGCCACGGGAATCCCCGCAGGTATGCCAAGCCGGGCCGCCCATTCGGCGCTTAAGGGGCCGGCGCTTTTGTCGCTGGTAAACGTTTTTGTTCCAAGACTTTCCCGTATCTTCACCAGCCGGGGATCAAGCCGGGATAAAAAATCAGCGGAAGGATAGCCGCCTTCATAGCTTGCGTGATACATGGCCTTGTGTCCCATCGCACAGCGGCTCCGTTTTACCAAAGCAAGATCCTTTGTACCGGTAAGGAGGGCCGTCATCCAGTCGCAGTGTTCCATAAAGGAAGCAGCCTGATCCGCAACTTTTTTATCCTCGGCAAAAACCCGGAGTATCTTTGACCAGAACCATTCGGTAGAATAAATCCCCCCCTCGTATTGGGTAAAATCAACGCCGCCCCAGCTTTTTGCCAGCATATTTATCCGCAGGGCTTCATCAATGGCGGTATGATCCTTCCATAACACAAACATAGCGCTGGGATTTTCGGCAAATTCCGGTTTAAGCGCCAGCGGTGTTCCTGCGGCATCAACTGCGCACGGCGTAGAGCCCGTAGTATCAATGGCGATACCCTTTACCTTTGCGGCAACTCCGGCGCCGGCAAGTTTTACCGCTTCCCGCACCGTTCCTTCCAATACATCAATATAATCCTGGGGATGCTGCCGGAACTGATTGGCATTGGGATCGCAGTACAATCCCTTCCCCCAGCGGGGATAGTACATCACACTGCTTCCCGCTTCGCTACCGTCCGCCGCATCGATCAACACAGCCCGGCAGGAATCGGAACCGTAATCAAGGCCCAGAACGCAGGCTTCATTTTTTGCCGGGCTCATTTGGTACTCCTCGCTTTTGAATACAGGTCAAAGGCGACTGCGGCAAGCAGAACAAAGCCTTTTATCGCCTGCTGCCAATCGGTGCTGACGCCGAGTATCGACATGCCGTTATTCAAAACGCCGATAAAAAGACCGCCGACCACCGCCCCGATGATCGTGCCGATACCGCCGGAGACGGCCGATCCGCCGACATAACAGGCGGCAATAGCATCCATCTCAAAGTTCTGCCCCGCTTTCGGAGTGGCGGCGTTCAAACGGGCGACAAAAACGATGGCGGCAATGGACGCAAGTATCGCCATATTGGTGTAAATCCAGAACATTACCCAATTCGTTTTAACGCCGGAAAGTTTCGCCGCTTTCGCGTTACCGCCCAATGCGTAAATATGACGGCCCTGCACGGTCCGCGATGTAACAAAATGATACCCGATAATAAGAACACCCAGAATAATCAAAATACTTGGGAAACCCCGGTACAACGCGAACACAATCGTAAACGCCATGAATACAAGGGCGATGGCCACCACCTTGGCTATAAAAATACCGCTCGGTAGTACATCAAAGTTATACTTCTTCTGTTTCTTGCGTTTATTAACTTCACTTACCGTAATGAATGCAATAATCACGAGCCCTATAACAATCGAAAAAAGATGAAACGTCGTATTTCCTATGGTAAGTCCGCCAAAGATATCGGGAATGTAACCGGACGCTATCAGCTGAAATTCCTTTGGAAAGGGCGCCTTGGTCTGGCCCTGCATAATAACCTGACCCAGGCCGCGGAAAATCAACATTCCCGCCAGTGTTGCAATGAACGGCGGCACATGTACAAAGGCAATCCAGAAACCCTGCCACATGCCGATGCCCGCTCCGATGAGCAAGGCGATGAACATGGTCAGGAAGGGATCCAGATGCAAATCCACAACCATTACCCCGCACACCGCGCCGACAAAACAGACAACAGATCCAACCGAAAGATCAACGTTACCGGTAAGGGTACAGAGCAGCATACCAACCGCAAGGATAAGCACGTAACTGTTCTGCAGCACAAGGTTCGTCAGATTTACCGGCCGAAAGAAAATCCCATTCGTCAGGATACCAAAAAAAATCATCGCTACCGCTAACGCAATGACCATGCCGTATTGCCGCGCATTTTTTTTCAAAAGTAAAAATAAAGTATTCATTGCATCTCCCTTTTACTAACGGTCAGTTTGATATAATATGACGCATAATTTCTTCCTGCGTCGCGGTTTCACTTTCCAGTTCGGCGGTAATACGCCCTTCGCTTATTACATAGATCCGGTCGCTCATGCCGATGATCTCCGGCATCTCGCTGGATATAAGCACACACGCTATGCCCTGAGAGGCCAGATTATTGATAATCATATAGATTTCATGCTTGGCGCCCACATCAATGCCGCGGGTCGGCTCATCGAGAATCAGAATCTTTGGATCGGAAAAGAGCCACTTTGCCAACACCACTTTCTGCTGATTGCCGCCGGACAGATTTCCCGCTAACTGTAAAATTGAAGGCGTTTTTATATTAAGTTTTTGCCGGTAATCTTCTGTTGCAACGATCTCATCATGCTCGTTGATAACATTGTTTTTGGCAATTTTCTTCAATTTCGCCAAAGTCGTATTTTCCCTGATGGTTTCAATCAGCACAAGGCCGAATTCCTTGCGATCTTCGGTCACATAGGCAAGGCCGCTTTCAATCGCTTTGGAAATTGAGGAGAGATTTACCTCTTTACCGTTAATCAGTGTTTTACCGCTGATGTTTTCCCCGTAATATTTTCCGAAAATGCTCGTAGCCAATTCGGTACGCCCCGCTCCGACGAGGCCGGCAAGCCCTACCACTTCCCCTGCACGCACCGTAATGTTTATATTATCAAGCTTCTTCTGCTCAGGATTGTCGGGATTGTAAACCGTCCAGTCCTTTACCTCAAAAACAACATCACCGATTTTATTATTCCGTTTGGGGAAGCGCTCGGTAATTTCCCTGCCCACCATACCCTTGATAATCCGGTCTTCGCTGATGGAGGCGATCCCTTTCGTATCACGTTCCACTTCCAGGGTCTCAATGGTTTTACCGTCACGCAAAATAGTGATGGTATCCGCCACCTCAGCAACTTCATTGAGTTTATGGGTGATCAGCACCGAAGAAATATTATGTTGATCCCGCAGTTCCCGCAGAATCTGCAGCAAATGTTCCGAATCTTTTTCGTTAAGCGCCGAGGTCGGCTCATCAAGAATAAGAATCTTTGCATCCTTGGCAAGAGCCTTGGCAATTTCCACAAGCTGCTGCTTACCCACGCCAAGCTTGTTCACCTGCATATTCGGGTTTTCATCCAAACCCAGTTTCCGCATATATATAAGCGCATCATCGCGCGTTTTGTCCCAATTAATAATATTGTATTTCGCCCGCTCATCCCCCAGAAAAATATTTTCCGCAATGGAAAGATAGGGACTTAAGGCGAGCTCCTGATGGATAATGACAATACCGTCTTTTTCACTTTGTTTGATATCAGCATAGGCGCAGGATTTACCGTCAAGTACGATCTCGCCGTCATAGGTACCGTGAGGATATACGCCGGACAGAACTTTCATCAGCGTAGATTTCCCCGCGCCGTTCTCTCCGACCAGCGCATGTATCTCCCGGTGATTCACCTGAAGATTCACATTATCCAGCGCCTTCACCCCGGGAAACGTCTTGGTGATATTTTTCATCTCAAGTAACGCAGCCTGCTCCGGCATAAACACTCCTTGAAGAAATATTAACCACGAACAACACGAACAATACTAAATTTTAATTCTATATCATAAAACTTTCTGATTCTCTTGTTCGTATTTTTCGTGAGGTTCGTGGTTGCCTTCTTCTTTATTTAGCTACAGCCCGAGTTCGGCGGCGGTGTGATAACCGGTATCAAGAACCGCGGCTTTGAGGTTGTCCTTGGTTACAATGACGGAATCCAGCAACAGTGAAGGAACAATCTTGGCGCCATTGTCGTAGCTTGTGTAGTCAAGACCGGTGATGGTCTTGCCCTGCATAAGATCATCAACCAGGGTAACCGTAGCGGCGCCCAGGGAACGGGTGTCTTTCAGTACGGTCGCATATTGTTCACCGGCAAGGATCGACTTGCAGGAAGCGATGACGCAGTCCTGACCGCCGACAACCGGGAGGGGCTTGCTGGCAGTACCGTAACCGACGGCTTTGCAGGCTTCCAGAGTGGACAGACTGATGGGATCATACGGCGACAGAATGCCGTTAAGCACCACATTGCCCGAATAGAATGCGGAGAGCAGATTCTCCATACGTTTCTGGGCTTCCGCAGCATCCCAGCGCAGGGTGCCGACAACGGCCCGGTCGATCTGGCCTGACGGAACTTTCAGCACGCCCTTGTCGAAATACGGTTTCAGGTTATCCATTGCACCCTGATAAAAACCGACGGAGTTGTTATCATCGGGGGAACCGGCAAACAGTTCAATAATCACCGGTTTCGCGGCGGTCGCCTGATCCAGTTTGAGGCCGGTAATCAGGATGTCGCCCATCTGCCCGCCGACTTTGTAATTGTCAAAGGATACATAGTAGTCCACGTTGGGGGACTTCATCAAAAGCCGGTCATACGCAATGACGGGGATCTTTGCCGCAGCGGCATTGGCCAGCTGGTTGGAGAGCGCCGAACCGTCAATGGATGAGATAACCAGAATTTTTACCCCCTTGGTAATCAGATCGTCAATCTGGCGGGTCTGGGTGGGGATGTCGTCATCCGAATACTGTAAGTCCAC
>JAISJS010000005.1 GCA_031261385.1 Treponema sp. | reverse complement strand
ATCCGCCTGAGCCTGTGTAGAGGCTCAGGCGCAACGAGTCCAGCAAAGGCCAGGCCATGAACACCACATAAATAATCAGGGCAGGGGCCAGATACAAAAGCCAGGATAACCCCGCCGGTTTAAGAATTCGCACTTTTGCCATCATTACCTCTGCCCATTTTAAATCACCGGCCCTAGCGCAATTTTGCTGCAGCGGTTTCCATGGCGTCTGCCGCCTGGCGGGGAGTCTGCGCTCCACGCAGCACCTGGATCACCGCCTGATTCATCGGGGCGTACAGGTCCAGGAACCTGGGCCACACAAAACGGGCGTCGGTGTCCTTGCCGGTATTCAGGCCGAGGAATTCGTTGGCGTGGGGATCGGTTAACTGAATGGGGAAGTTGATCATCGGGAAAAAGCCCAGGGGCAGCACCGTAGACGCCAGCGTGGCGCCGTCTTTGGATGCAAGCCACGCGAGGAAATCTTTGCACTCCTGCGGATACTTGGTTTTGGTGTTGTAGGTGATCGCCATATCGGGATGGAAGGTGATCAGGGTGTCGTGGCCCCTGGGAGCGGGCATGGCAAATAAGCCCCATTCAAAGGGCGCATCGGTGTACACCCCGGCGGTCCAGGAGCCATCCATGAACATTACCGCCTGCTGGGTGTTGAACAGGGCTTGGGAATCGTTGTAGGTAACCGATTCATAGCCTTTGGGCAGGTACTTTGCCGCATCCGCCATAGCCTGGAATGAGGCAACAAAATTTGCATCGTTAAGTTTTTTGGCGCCCGTTTCATACTGAACCCGTTCCGCAGATCCTCCGATAAAGTTGGGAAGCATCCCCAGGTAGAACACCTCAAGAATATCCCATTCTTCGGCCACGCCGTTTGCCAGCGGGGTATAGCCCTTTGCACTTAACGTTCCGCAAAGCGAAAGAAAGTCTTCCCAGGATTGGGGAATGGCAAGCCCCTCTTTTGCGAAAATTGTTTTGTTGTAATATACTGCGTGGGATACCGCGGCAAAGGGTACGGCAAACATCTTGCCGTCTTCCGTTTGCCAGGGGGCCTTGTTGGAAGCGGTGAAATTGGCGGTAACGCCGGGAATGTCCGTACAATCGGCAAAGTAACCGGCGCGGAAAAGTTCCTGTCCCGGGGCGTAGGAACGGGCATACATCAGGTCAGGCCCGGCGCCGCTGTCAAGCTGAAGCCGTAAGGTGGCGTTATAATCCGGCGGGTTGGTAGGCCGGAACTGAATTTCCACATCGGGTTTAAGCTTTTGATATTCCGCCAAAAGCCGGTTCATCTGGGCCACATCATCGGCCCGCCAGGACCCCATCGTCAAAACCGTTTTCCCGCTGTCGGCCTTTTTTCCGGTACAGGAAAGGGGCAGTAAAAGCCCCGCCGCCAAGGCGATTACGCCCATCACTTTAAATACCTTTTTCATGTTTCCTCCAAAATCATGTAATTGAATTTATCGTACATTTCCATTATTATATTAATTAATAAAATTGTACAGTAAAAAGGAGGTTTTTATGGCTGAACATATCATGCATAAGAAAGAAACGAAGAAGGCTCCTCAAAAGAGCCTGAAAGAAAAGCGGGAAGAAAAGAAAAACAAGAAGAAAGACCAGGGTACAGGCGTCCCGAACACTTAGGAGGCTGACACATTAAAAGATAAACCACAGAGTACACAGAGAAGAAAAACACGGAGTACGCGGAGAAGATTAAATTTAGTATTTCCCTCTGTGTTCTCTGTGTAATTCTCCGTGTTCTCTGCGGTTAGTATTCATCGTCTTTACAGGCTAGAACGCCGCTACTACGCTGCCGTCCCATTTTTTGTTGATATAGTCCTTTATCTTTTGGGAAACGAGCACTTTTTTCAGCGCTGCGATACGGGGATCGGCTTCATTTCCTTTTTTCACGACAATACCGTTGGCATAGGGGGATTCGCCGCCTTCAAGAAGGATGGAATCCTTGGCGGGATTGAGTCCGGCTTCCAGGGCATAGTTACCGTTGATTATTGCCGCATCCACGTCTTGCAGTGAACGGGGAATTTGGGCGGGATCGAGGGCCCTGAACTGGAAGTTTTTGGGGTTTTCGACAATATCTTCGGGTGTTGCACGGAGGCCTGCATCGGGTTTAAGCGTGATAAGCCCGTTGTTTTCAAGCAGGATCAGCCCCCGCCCCGCATTTGCCGGATCGGTAGAAATGATGATCGTTGCCTTATCGGGAAGGTCGGCGGCGTTTTTCACCTTGGCAGAGTAAAGCCCCAGTGGTTCAACATGAACGCCGTACAGAAAGGCAAGCGCCGCTTTCCATTCGTCTTTTGACTCAAGGTAGGGAATGTGCTGGAAATAGTTAGCATTCAAATCCCCTGCAATGAGCGCCTCGTTCGGCTGGATGTAGTCGGTGTACTCCACGATTTTAAGAGTAATACCCTCTTTCGCTAAATCATCCTTAACAAGGCTGAGCAGCTCTCCATGGGGTACCGGATTCACGCCAACCTTGAGAGTGTTCGGATCATCCTTTTTTCCGGAGGCAAAAACTGAGCCGACAGCCATCAAGATTACGAGAACAGTGATAAACTTCTTTTTCATACAATTTCTCCTTGTATCCTAGTAATTATAGAGAAATTATAATGATAAATAAATATTTTGTCAATAGGTGTCAGTCACCTTTTTGACAGCAGGCTTCTGCTGACGGCGGTCCCGATAAGCTGTACCGCCTCAACAAGGATCAAAATGACCACCACCGCCCCCAGCGTTATATCCATTCTAAAGCGGTAATAGCCGTAGTTTATTGCCAGGGTGCCGAGGCCGCCGCCGCCTATTGCCCCCGCCATGGCCGAATAGCCGATGAGGTTGATGATCGTCAGCGCCAGGCCTGAAACAAGTGAGGGCAGGGCTTCGGGGATCAGTACCTTGCGGATTATCTGGAAATTGCTCGATCCCATGGCGCGGGCGGCGGTAAGGACGCCTTCTTCGACTTCGGAGAGGGCCGACTCGGCGATACGGGCAACAAAGGGCGCCGCCGCTATGGACAGCGGGATTATAACTGCCGAGGGTCCGATGCTGGTTCCCACGATAAACCGCGACAGCGGAATAAGGAGTATCATCAATATAATGAAGGGAAGCGAGCGGAAAAGGTTTACGATACGGGAAAGTACATTGTACAACAGCGGCTTGGGGATAAGCCCCGCAGGGGATGTGCAGTACAGGTAGGCCCCGAGGGGGAAGCCGAGAACGCAGGCAAAAAAGGTTGAGACAAAGGTCATGTAGATCGTTTCCAGTGTGGGCATGGGGAGAAGGCGGAGGATCTCCAAAAGTTTATCAGGCATAGACCAGCTCCCGGGCGGCGGCAGTTTTTGGTGAGGTAAAAACCTCATCTACGGCGCCCTGTTCGACAATCATCCCTGCGTCAAGGACGGCAACTTCAGTGCAGATCTCCTTGATAACCGACATTTGGTGGGTGATAAGCGCCACGGTAATCCCGAGTTTTTGATGGAGGTCCCTTATCAGCGTAAGAATCGACCGGGTAGTCTGCGGATCGAGGGAGCTTGTCGCCTCGTC
>JAISJS010000156.1 GCA_031261385.1 Treponema sp. | reverse complement strand
GGGCCGATGCCCATCGAAGTGCCCCGGGACCGGGAAGGGACCTTCGAGCCGCAGATCGTGCCGAAGCACCGGCGGGAGTTTCGCGGCTTCGACGACAAGATCCTTTCGATGTATGCCCTGGGACTGGCCACCCGCCAGATTTGCGAAACAAGGTTTCGCCGATCACCTCAAGGAAATCTATGCGGTGGATGTGTCGCCTGAGCTCATCAGCCGGGTAACCGACGAAGTCAAGGAGTTGGCGGCGGAATGGCGTGGCCGGGCGCTTGAGCCTTTTTACCCGGTGCTTTTTCTTGACGCGCTTCGGGTAAACATCCGCGACGGGGCTACGGTGGCCAAGAAGTCGGTGTATTTGGCCCTGGCGATACGTTTGGACGGCCAAAAGGAGCTTTTAGGGTTGTGGATTGAACAAAACGAAGGGGCCAGGTTCTGGATGGGCATTATGAACGAGCTGAAAACCCGGGGTGTTCAGGACATGCTCCTTGCCGCCGTTGACGGCCTCACCGGTTTCCCGATGCCATCGCTGCGGTATTTCCCAAGACCGAGGTGCAGCTTTGCATGGTACACATGGTCCGCAACTCGGTGCGGTTTGTCCCGTACAAAGACCGCAAGGCCGTAGTTGCCGGGCTGAAAACTATTTACCTGGCTCCTTCCGCGGAATGAGCGGCCGAAGCGCTGGAGGATTTTGCCGGGGTATGGGATACCAAGTACCCGATGAGTGCACAGTCCTGGCGGAGCCGGTGGAACGAGGTGATTCCGTTTTTCAAGTTCTCGCCTGAAATCAGGAAGGCGGTATATACGACCAACGCTATTGAATCGGTCAATTACACCATCCAGAAAATCATCAAGCACCGGCAGTCCTTCCCAAACGACGACGCGGCGATGAAGTTGATATTTATGGGCTTGAAAAACATTTCCAGAAAATGGACAATGCCCATTAGGGATTGGGGCGCGGCCCTCAATCAATTCGCTGTCATTTACGGGGAAGATAGAGTTCCCCTATGATGAACCGTTTACACAAAATAAATTACAAGGTCCACGCAAACTTCGCATAACCAGACTGTCGATTTAATATCTTGCAAGGATAGATGTTTCCCCTAATCTTATTTTCATCAGTAATAGTGTTTGTGTTTTATATGTGGCCAATAAAAAGTCCGTTTATCAGATAATAAGAACATATTACCCTTCATATTTCCCCCTATGTTCCATATTGGAGGGATAAAGGCTGTACACATTTGGCGATATTATGCACCATGCAGAAAAGCAACCATTGAATGTTAACCTTTATCTTTGAACGCAGGCTAAACCGGTTCATGCCCTTGCAGTAGGCAATGTCGGCAAAGACCGGCTCAATGATCTGCATCCTCCGGGAATACAGTTCCCGGTAAGCAGGATCATCTATCTTCTTCCGCATGTTATCACAGAGATTTACGGCAAACCTGGAAACCGGAAGGTACAAGGTCCGCATATGCGTTTTACCCCCGCGGGAGGCAACACACCGGGAAAGGAACCGGCAATGCTTACAGTCAGCGGGGGAAGCCTGGTACTTATCCCCGCTGTTCCGGTTGAGATGAACAAATTGGACAGATAAAGGTATTGCTTTTCTTATTATAGGTAAAATCCTCAGCGGTAAACCGTCCCGTGCCATGTCCCTTGCGATTGCCAAAATAAGGATCCCGCCGGCGGAATTGCTGGTCCGGAATAAGGACTTCGATGTTTCGTTTCGCAGCTTCCTGCAAATTATTCTCGGAGAAATAACCGGTGTCCCCCGTTACTAATGATCTTTTGAGCGGTTCGTCTTTTCCCGTTACCATCTGCATATTTTCCTTAAGGGAATCCAGCATTGCCGGGAGATACTCGCCTTCACCTCCGGACCCGACGGCCTCCGCCGAAACAATGACTTGATGAGCAGAATCGGCTATGGCGATGCCGTTGTATCCCTGAATGTAGCCGTGGGGACTTTTAATCCGGGCGCTCTCCGGGTCGGTGATATTTGACTGCACTTCCCCTGCTGAACTGCCCATACGTTTTTCCGCTGTCTTAAGGAATGTATCCAGGCGGGCTATTTTCTTTTCAATACGGTCGATGTGCCGCTGGCGCCGTTCCTGGTCATCTCCCATGGTTTTCTTGAAAGGCTTCTGCTTTTTCTTCGCGGACTCGCTTTTGTCCAGTTCCTTGTGCTGCTCGACGATCCACCCGGCCAGTTTTTTCAAGTCGGCCCGCTTCTTTTCGAGTTCCGCGATGCCGCCCGACCATTCCCGCGAGGCGTTGGAGGGCAGCTTGCAGCCGTCTATGGCGAACATCTCCCCGTTTATCAGGCCTAACTGGCCGCACTGGATCAGGATTTGCGTAAACAAGTCTTTTACGGCTTCGCTGTTCGAGGAGATGAAATGGGCGATGGTGTCATGGTCCGGCTCGGCGTCGGCGGCCAGGGCTTTAACTACTATATTGGTCTTGGCGGCCTGCTCTATGGGGCGGGACGTGATGATCCCCCGCGAATAGCAATAGAAGACTATCTTCAATAAGGTGGCGGGCTGGTAGGCGGGGGCGCCTTTCTCGTCGTTATCATACTGAAGATCGAACAACGACAGGTCTGCCCGGCCGATGAGATAGTCGAGGGTCCACTCGAAGGAGCCGGGGAGCAGCTGGTCTTTGAGGTTGACGTTAAGAAATAAACCCTGGGAAGGGTCCTGGTGTTTGTATCGTGCCATGATGAGATGGGTTTATCATAATGGCTTACTTTAGTCGATCTGTTTCCAACAGACTGGCTGGTTTTATTGGCGGCAATGCTGGCTTTTGACTAAATCGACAGTCTCAACATACGCTATGCGCTGCGCCGCAGTAGCGGCTTGGCCTCCGAAAAAACGCAGTCGGCCTGCGGCCTTTGTGCGTTTTTTCTCCCGCACATTTTTAATGGCGCTGGAAATCGGAGGTTTCCTTTCGTCAATAGACTGTACCTGTCCCTGATGTACTCTAGTTGAATATAGTATTACACCATAAGGAATTAGTCAAGCCCTTTGTTGAATGGAATTGATTGCGGCATACCCCAATATACCCCAATGCCAAAGATATTGCCGTCATATCTGCTGTCACACAGCAAAATAAATAGCCAACAGTATTACTGTCACACCAAAAAAACATTGCAAACCCCCGTTTTTCGCCCTTACAGCCCATCCCAAAACACCCCCGAATGTAGCTTAT
>JAISJS010000305.1 GCA_031261385.1 Treponema sp. | reverse complement strand
AAAAAACCGGCCCCGTTACGAAGAAACCCTCGCCAAAACCTTCCGGGATGCCGGGGACCCCATCTCCCCCGGAGCGCTTATCATCGACATTACCGAGCCGGTGTCGTTCGAGACCGGTCTTTTTGTGCAGGATGAAAACTGTATCTTTGCGGAAAGTTCCGGCGCTTTTGGCCCCGGCACGGTGCAATCATTCGTCAAGTCCCTGCATACTATCCGGATTTTTGTGGAAAGTCCCCATGAGGAGGCGATAAAATCTCTCCCTGGGCTCAATGACATCTTGCATATAGAAAAAAAATGATTAAAGTTATACTATAAAAGGACCGGGAGGCTTAAGTATGGAAATTCATAATACAACCGAAGACATTGTTTTTGCCGAGGTAGAGGCGATTTTTACTTCTCTGGAGAAGGGCGATAACCCTGATAAATTCTGCCTTTGTCCCCAATGCCGTCTTGACACTGCCTGTTATGCGCTGAACCGCGCCGAACCCCGGTACATTGTTTCAAACCGGGGAGTTGCCCGGATTGAGCAGGAAGGCCATGCCCGGCAGCAAAAGGATGCGGACATTATCTCCCTCATCTGGGAAGGTATCAAAAAGGTAAATCATAACCAGCGCCCCTATGCCCATAACGGCAATGGAAACAATGCAGGCGATCCAAAAACTCCCTTGTTTAATTTCCCCACAATAGTGGGGCGGCTCTTTAACGGGACCAATTTTGAACCGCTGTCAAACGTAAATGTTGAACTTCTCCGGGACGGCAAACAGGTCGCGATGAAGGACAAAAATTGGCAAAATCCCTATCATCTGGTCAGCAACACCCAGGGGACCTTTACCTTTTGGCCGGCGCCCGTTGAGGCCGAATCCGATGGAGAGCGCCAATCATTCGAATTTTCCGTCCGTATTGAAGCGCCGGGATTTGAAACCCTTCAGCACTTCTTCCGTGTACCGGTAATCGGCGAATTCCAAAACCGCCCGTCATATTCAATGGAGCGGACCTTCAAACTGCCTGACCTTTATGCCTTCCCCCCGGGAGAAGGTGATGATGAAGGCGATTTATAAATGGCAATGTAAAGCGGTGACAGGATTCACCGGTTGTTAATGATAGAGAACTCAATCTCTTTTGCAGCGGGACGGTAATTCTGATCACCCTGGTAATATACGGTGACATAATACAGTCCCGGTTCGGAAGGAGGACGTTCCACACGGGTAAGCCCGCGCAGGGCCTGTGCCCGCTGTCCCGCCTGGGATTCCGGTAAGGCCGCCGCCTCCCGCGCCTTTTGCGTTGGAAAATACGCAGTGGAAAGTTCAACCGGCGGATCGGCGGTTGCCGTTATCCGTTTTGGATTACCGTCATAAAACACTTCCTGTTTTTCTTCCGCCTGAATATTTACAAAGGACTTCTGTATATAGTACTCAACTTTTACATTGGGCCCTGCCGCATAGCCGTTTCCCGCAGGCCGTTCAATCCGCGCATAATATGAACCCACTTCGCTCGGCGGCTCGGCGGTTCCCCCGTCATTGCTGTACAGGGCATCCTCACTCGGAAAATAGGTAATGATAAAAGGCGCCGTATCGGCCTTTGCCGCCTGAGCGTCAATGGGCTGGGGCATACCATTGTAGAGGGTATGCTGATACGTTGCGGAGGTGATGATGGGCGGCTCCTCAAGACTCGCCTGTCCGGTTCCGCAGGAGATTCCGGTAACTGCAAAGACGATCACAGTGATCGGCTTTGCGATCACTGTGATCGCTTTAATCGCAAAATTTTTTTGTGACATATTAATAATAGTATAAAGTTTTGCGCTCTATTGCACAATACGATTTTTGAATATATACTTGGGAACTCGGAGACACAAACAGGAGACGGAAAAAATGCCTGATCAGAGACGAACCATTATATTGGTGGATGATGACACAATACACCTTACGGCGGGGAAGGATATCCTCAAGGAAAAGTACAATGTTTTTCCCATTTCCTCCGGGGAGCGGCTTTTTGAAATCCTGGAAAAGGTTACGCCGGATCTGATTCTGCTGGACATAGAAATGCCGATAATGAACGGCTACGAGGTGATCAAACAGCTCAAAAACGATACGAGGACTGCCGACATTCCGGTTATATTTCTCTCATCGCATATCGATCCAAACCATGAACTGGAGGGCCTCCGCCTCGGCGCTGTGGATTATGTTTTCAAGCCCTTCTCCCCGCTCCTCCTGATGCGGCGTATTGACAATCACATGCTCCTCTCCTTCCAGAAACGGGAACTGAAACGCTACAACGAAAGCCTTCTGACATTTGCGCTGGAACGGACCGAGCAGGTGGTGGAACTGCAAAATTCAATAATGAACGCCATTGCGGAACTGGTAGAGTTTCGTGATAACCTTATCAGCGGGCATATCATCCGTACGCAGCGGTATTTGCAAATCATGATGGACAAGCTGATTTCGCAAAATTTATACGAGGATGAAATCAAGGACTGGAACCTGGCGTTTCTGGTTCCCTCCTCCCAGCTTCATGACGTCGGAAAAATCAGGATAAACGAAACCCTCCTCAACAAACCCGGTAAATATACCCCCGAAGAATTTGAATTTGTAAAGAACCATGCCGAATGGGGCGCCAAAATAATTGAAAGCATAGAACGAAAAACAAAGGGCCATACTTTTTTACAGCACGCAAAAATTTTCGCCGCAACCCACCACGAAAAATGGGACGGGTCAGGCTATCCTGCGGGCCTCAAGGGAGAAGCTATCCCCCTGCAGGGGCGTTTAATGGCTATTGCCGATGTATACGACGCCCTCATTTCAAAGCTCCCCTACAAAGAAGCGTTTACCCCGGAAGAAGCGCAAAAAATCATCCTGTCCGAAAAGGGCAAACACTTCGACCCGGTGTTGGTTGATATTTTTGAAGATTTAGCCGATAAATTTGCAGAAATTTCCAGGATATAGAGGTGATTTCAAAATTGAAATTTTGAAATCACTACCATTAAAAAAGTACTTTTGTAAGGCCTTTTAGGCCTGAAAAAGTACAAGAGCCGATTTCAAAAGTGCGCGTGAGCGCACAATATAATTGATTTTGAAATCGGCTCTATAATTTACTCGTCCAGATCCGACAGCTGCGTCGATAAGTACCGCTCTCCCGAATCAGGCAGAATCACCACGATATTTTTTCCTGCGCTTTCAGGCCGGGCGGCAATCTGCAGGGCGGCCCACACGGCGGCCCCTGCGGAGATCCCCACAAGGATCCCTTCGGTAAGGGCAACTTTACGGGCGGTGTTGATGGCATCTTCATTGGTGACCCGGACTATCTCGTCAAGTATCGAACGGTTCAGCACTTTGGGGATAAAGCCTGCGCCAATGCCCTGAATACGGTGCGGGCCGGGCCTGCCCCCGGAAATAACCGGCGAGGCGTCGGGTTCCACGGCGACGATTTTAACGCCGGGTTTCCGTTCTTTAAGGACTTCTCCAACGCCGGTAATCGTCCCGCCGGTGCCGACTCCTGCGACAAAAACATCAACGGCGCCCGCAGTATCCGCCCAGATTTCCAGGGCAGTGGTTTGGCGGTGCGCTTCGGGGTTTGCGGGGTTTTCAAACTGCAGCGGCATAAAACTTCCGGGAATTGTCGAAACAAGCTCCCTCGCTTTCCGTACCGCGCCGTTCATTCCGTCTTTGCCTGATGTAAGAACCACATCGGCGCCGAGCATACGGGCCAGTTTCCGGCGCTCCACCGAC
The DNA here is from genome assembly GCA_031261385.1 of Treponema sp. GTDB lineage: Bacteria > Spirochaetota > Spirochaetia > Treponematales > Breznakiellaceae > JAISJS01. The sequence goes on along the minus strand of JAISJS010000305.1, from coordinate 950 downwards.
ATCGTTTCCGGCATCGTAAGGATAAGCTTGTAGCCCCGGGCGGCGCAGGCAAAGGCAAGCCCGATGCCGGTGTTCCCCGAAGTCGGCTCAATCACCGTGCCGCCTTCTTTGAGTTTGCCGTCACGTTCAGCAGCATCGAGCATCGCCGCCCCAATGCGGCATTTAACGCTGTTCATCGGGTTAAAAGATTCCACCTTGGCAAGAACCGCGCCGGGCAATCCCTTTCCCAATTTTGCAAGCCGCACAAGCGGCGTATTCCCCCGCGCCCCAATAATAGAATCATATATTTTACCCCGGCTGTCCGCCGTAATATTCTGTTCACCCATCACCCTTCACCCTCCTCCCTCTTAAATAGAATACTCACTTTCCTGATTAAGGTCATACTGAAACATGGCAAATATCCTTTCCTGAATATCGATAAGTTCTGGATCGCTGCGGGCACGGGGACGTTTTACATCAACGGGAATGCGGTTACGGATCGAACCGGGTCCCGGAGAAAAAATCACCACCTCGTCGGAGAGGTACACCGCTTCTGCAGTATCATGGGTCACCATCACAATTATTACCTTTGTTTCATCCCAGATGCGCAAGAGATCATCCTGAAGTTTTTCACGGGTCAGGGCGTCTACTGCGGCAAAGGGCTCATCCATCAAAATAATTTTTGGCTCAACGGCAAGGGCGCGGGCAAGTGCAAGACGCTGCCGCATACCGCCTGACAACTGCGAAGGATACTTATACTCGGTCCCGGTAAGCCCCACCTGGTTCAGCGCCGCATAGGCCCGGTCGTTACGCTCAATTTTAGCGGCCCTGCTATTTTCAGGGTTTCCCGGATACGATCGCCCCGTTCTGCACGGGGTACTTTCCGCAGCTTTAATGCGAAACTGACATTCTGGTACACCGTCATCCAGGGGAAGACCGCGTAGTCCTGGAATATCATGGCGATGTCATGC
>JAISJS010000129.1 GCA_031261385.1 Treponema sp. | reverse complement strand
GCCCTTGATAAAAAAGTTCCTTTGCTTAAATCCATTGATGCGCTGAACAAACAGGCCATTCGTGTGCTCCGCGCCCTGGGGAATGATAGCACCAAACGGGTCATTACGACCGTTGGGCCTGAACAGGAATATTTCCTGGTAGATAAAAAATACTATGACCAGCGTCCCGACCTGATCCTGACCGGCCGCACGGTTTTTGGCGCGCTTCCCGCCAAAGGGCAGGAAATGGAAGATCATTATTTTGGCGCGCTTAAAGAACGCGTTGCTGTATTTATGCGGGAACTTAACATTGAGTTGTGGAAAGTCGGAATCCCCGCCAAAACCCAGCATAACGAAGTTGCCCCGAATCAGTTTGAACTTGCCCCGATCTATTCCAACAGCTCCGCCGCCGTTGACGGCAATCAGCTTGTAATGGAAACCATCCGCAGTGTAGCCCGCCGCCACGGTATGGAAGGCCTTCTCCACGAGAAACCTTTTGCCGGCGTCAACGGTTCGGGAAAACACAACAACTGGTCCATAGCTACCGATGATGGAATCAATCTTTTTGATCCCGGTGAGAACCCCGAGTCAAACGCCCGCTTCCTGCTCTTTGCCGCTGCGGTAGTTGAGGCGGTTGACCGCTATGCCCTGTTAATTCGTTCTTCGGTGGCGACTTCCGCCAATGATCACCGGCTCGGCGCCAACGAAGCGCCTCCCGCCATCGTTTCCATTTTCTTCGGCGGTCCCCTCACCGAAATCCTTGACAACATTGCCGAGGGCAAGGCCAGCGGAAAATCCGAATCCGGGGCAAAGATAAAGCTCGGCGTTACAAGCCTTCCCAATCTTCCCAAGGATGTTTCCGACCGGAACCGGACCAGCCCCTTCGCCTTTACCGGAAACAAATTTGAATTCCGCATGGTCGGATCTTCCCAGTCCATCGCCACGCCGAACACCTACCTCAACGTGGCGGTTGCCCAGGTGCTTTCAGAATTTGCCGACAAACTGGAAAAAGCTTCTGATAAAAATGAATCCGTCCAGAACATCATCAAGGAATCGTATTCCAAACACCGCAAAGTGGTATTCAACGGCAACGGCTACACCGATGAATGGGTCAAGGAAGCGGAACGCCGGGGACTGCCCAATGTGAAGAATGCGGTGGATGCCCTGCAGGTGCTTGTCCGTAGCGAAACCATTTCTCTTTTTGAGGCCCACAAGGTCTTTACCAAAGAAGAGAGTGAAAGCCGCTACCACATTTATCTGGAAAAATATTCCAAGCAGATAAATATTGAAGCGGGCGTTACGATTGATATTGCCCGGCGCTATATATTCCCTGCGGTAACCAAGTATGCGGGGATCCTTTCCACCGATGCGGCAGCCCTGGCCGCCATCGGCGCCAACAATGTTCCCCAGGTAAAACGGGCCAAACGGATTTCCGACATCAGCGCGGAACTCTATGATGATCTTGCAAAACTGGAGACCGCCCTTTCAGAAGCACAGGGTATTGAAGACGCCCCGGCCCAGGCCAAAGCATACTTTGAAAAAGTCCGGCCCGGTATGGACGGCGTCCGCGCCAAGGTTGACGCCCTGGAGAAACTCGTCGCCAAAGAAATCTGGCCCATCCCCGGCTACGAGGAACTATTGTTTAAGCTTTAAAAAATTTGAGGATTAACCGCGGAGAACGCAGAGTTAACACGGAGGACACGGAGAAAAGAAAGAGAGAAATAAATGCTCAATTTTCTTCCCTCTGTGTACTCTGCGGTTTTTCTCTGTGCCCTCAGCGGTTGATCTTCTCCTTCTTCGCAGTCTAATATTGTTTCCTGAGGGACACTTTGTTCTGCCGGGCTGTTACTTTCCAGCCAAGGTTGCCCATGAATGAATACAGAAAGCGCGGAAATTCAGGGGTAATAAAAATTGGCTCTAGAGCCGTTCCGCTGATGATGGCGCCGGCGAGGGTGTTCATCCCCGTGCCAAAACTTTTTTTGGGGCCGTGTCCCGGCGGAACCGAATCAAGGTTCCCGAGCATTTCCCCGCTTCCGATACCGAGACCCCCGTACCAGTTGAGCTGACAGTGCATGCACCAATGGCCCAGCATCTGTAACGCCAATGTGCATTGAACCCCTTCATAAAAACCGTTGTTGACGATTCCGTAGACATGCGGCTTATGGGGCATGCGCTTAAAAAGGTCCTCCATCTTTTCAAGGTTTCTTAAAAGATGGGAAGGGATTCCGTCAACATAGAGGGGAAAGCCAATTACAAGCGTTTCACATCCGGTTAAGGATTTTATCGCATCCGGATCATTTAAAATATCTTTTTCCCGGCCAAGGCGAATATGCACGATGCTGTGTTCTGCTTCCGAATCGTGAACAGGGCCCGGCTTTATAATTTTTTCCAGCGTGTCCAAAAAATACTGGGAATTGTTTTTCCCCGTTTTGGGGCTGCCGTTTAATAAAACTATGCGCATATTCCCGCCTTTACTGCTTCCTTCGCAGACCCGTAAAAATAAACCGAATACGATACGGCATTGAAATTAAGCGCATTTGCGCGGCCGAGTTTTTCTGCCGTTTCCTTTTCTCCGCTGCCTGTTTCCCCATAAAAATTGAGGGATAACACAGGCCTGTTTTTTGACCGGTGTTGATGGTGCATCATTTTATCAGTATCGATCTTGAAAAAGGGGAGAAGACTGGGAACAGTGCGATCCAGCGCATTTTTTACAAAGGGGCTGAATCCGCCGTATACACAGCGGCTGATAAGAACAATTTCCTTTGCTTTGGAGAAAAGGCTTCCGATGTTTTGGAAGGCGTCAGGAATAACGCAAAGCCCCGGCGTTTTTGTCCAGCAGCTAAAACAGCCCATGCAGGGACTTATCGGCTTCTCATCTGAAATAACAACCAGATCCTCCCGGGAGCCGGTATAAAGTTTTCCAAACTCATCCGCCTTAAGGTCATGAATGACCAGGGTTATTCGTTTTTCGGTATTTTTCTCCACAGTCATCGGCTCAGGCTCCCTATTTAATAAATTCATGAATTATGCTAGACTGTTTCATTATAACCGCATTTACAGGAGTGTGTCATGCAAAATTTTGAATATTATAACAAAACAAAAATCATCTTTGGCAAGGGAACCGAAAAACAGGTTGGGAGCGAAAC
>JAISJS010000226.1 GCA_031261385.1 Treponema sp. | reverse complement strand
TGTAAACATACTTCGGCCTTTTGCCGGAAAAAAAATCAAGCACAGCGGCTGCCGCTTCTGTTGACATACGGATTGCCGCTTCCTGTGTCAGGGCCGCCGAATGCGGAGACACGATAACGTTTCCGAGCGAAAGCAGCGGGCAGTCTGCGGGCGGCGGCTCGACGGAAAACACATCCAGCGCGGCGCCAGCAATCTTCTTCTGCGACAGAATATCGTACAGCGCGGTTTCGTCCACAACTCCGCCGCGGGCGCAGTTGACAATCCAGGCGCCCGGCTTCATTGAAAACAAAAGCTGCCGCGTTATCATCCCCTTTGTTTCGGGAATGTTCGGGCAGTGCAGGGTGACAAAATCGGCTTCGGCAAATAATTTTTCAAGCGTATCGGCAAACACGTACCCCTGCCCTGCGTATTTATCCGCCACGTAGGGATCGTAGGCCAGAATATTCATGCCCAGGCCAAGCTTACATTTTTTTGCCACAATGGAACCGATGTGTCCCATACCGACGATGCCCAGGGTTTTCCCCTCCAGCTCAACCGGTTTGCCTGAATTGCGCGCCTTCCACTCGACGTTCCGTACCGCCGTATCCATGACGGAGAGATCCTTTGCCACGCTGAAAATCAGCGCAATGGCGTGTTCCGCCACAGAAAGATTGTTTGCCAGGGGGGCGTTGCACACAAGAATCTTGCGGGCATTCGCCGCCGCAATATCCACATTATCCACCCCTGCGCCGGTGCGTGAAATAATTTTGAGTTTCGGCGCGGCGTCAATAACCTCTTTCGTCACCGAAGAAACGGTCCTGAGCACAATGCCTTCAACATCCTTAACGGCCCTCTCAAGCGCCTCCTGGGAGGTATCTGCGGGCAACGAAATGTCGAACTTTCCCTCAAGTATTTTTCTGCCGTCGGGATGTATTTCCTGCGAAAAGAGAATCTTTGTCATTTCAAATATCCCTCTTCCTTTAAAATGCTTTTAAGTTCCTCAAGCTCGGCGGGTTTGAGCGGAAGTACCGGCACCCGGGGGTATCCGCCTTTGTAACCGACCAGGTTCATCGCCGCCTTTACGCCGGAAACGCTGTGTTTGCCCGTAGCCCTGTCGGTCAGGGAAATAAGCTTGGCGCTGAGTTTTTCCGCTTCATCAAGTTTCCCCGCCTGGAAAAGGGTTTGCACCTCACAGCACTGTTCGGGGAAATAATTTGATATGGAGAGCACACCCCCAATGGCGCCGTTTTTAAGACCGGTTAAAAATTTGGTTATCGATCCCGCAAGTACGTAGAATCCCGAATCTTTGGGAACCGCTTTTATATACCCGGCGATATCTTCCTTTGAAGTATCTTTCATGCCGACAATGTTCGGATGTTTGGCAAGCTCGGAAATTGCGGCGGGAGATATGATCACCCCGGCGGCAAACCCCGGCGCGCAGTATATCAGAATAGGAATGGGCGATGCGTCGGCTACCTGGGAAAAGTACTTGATGAGCGCTTCGTCGTTCATCTTCTTCACGTAATAGTGGGGCGTCAGGACGCTCGCAAAATCCGCCCCCACACCGGCGGCCTTTTTGGTAAACTCAATGGTGGAGTACGCCGATTCCCTGCCGGTTCCCGCCATCAGCACCTTATCAGGACCCTTGACCTTTACGATTGTTTTAAGCACCTCAAGCGCTTCTTCGTCGGAGAGGCTCCGAAATTCGCCATTACTGCCCAGGGGCATGTAGCCGCGCACCCCGGTACTGTTCATCTTTTCGATGTTAAACGCCAAATCCCCCAGCTCCAGTTTACCATTTTCGGCAAAGGGCGACATGATCGGCGGGTAGACTCCGGTAAGCTTTTCTTTTACTGACATTTTTTCTCCTTATTTTTTCAGTAATCTTTGTGCCGCCGCAAAGCAGCCGGCTATTGAACATTCTCGCTTCATATTAAACGTAAAACCCTTAAACACCCGGCACTTGAAGTCCTGATAAGCGTCGGACACCATTCCGCCGGTCCAGAAAATATCCGGATTAAGGGGCATCTGTTTTTTTACCACCCGAATCATGTTAAAGATCGGTTCATAGGTCCCAATGAGCAGGGCGAGCAGCATATCTTCCCGGGTGCTGTCAAAGGTCAGATTATTAAAGGAACCCTTCTTTTTCTTGAGGCTGTGCCGGTCCCCGGCGAGATAGGGTTTAAATACAACATCGGTGCTTGTGTGGGTTGCCAGAAAATCGGGCAGATAATGGTTAAAAAACGCCTTCTTTTCCATTTCGGAATAGAACTGCTCCCGGAACCAGTCCAGCGCGAAACCGCCCACCGTAATGGCCAGATACAGCCACTTTCCCGGCTCCATTGACGTGCGGATGTAATATTTCTCATTGGGGACCGGCGCGTCTGTGGTTACCGTGATTATTTCGCTGCTTCCGCTGATATTGAGGATGTCCCCGATGTTGACCGCCCCCGCTCCGAACGCGGCGGAAGTTGTGTCGTTTGTACCCATTGCTACGGGGATTCCTTCCTTGATACCCGTCGCGGCGGCGGCTTCCTTTGTCAGCTTCCCCGCAATGGACAGGGACGGTACGATATCCGGCAATAGATTTTTGTCGATCCCCAGGGCGCCGTAGATTTTCTCCGACCAGCCCTTCATCGTAAGGGTTTCGTATAATCCGCTGAAGGAAGCGTTTGAAGGCTCAATCAAAAATTTGTTCACCAGTCTTTTAATCAGGAAGGTATTCAGATGCCCCAGTTTGTGGGTTTTTTTGTAGAGTTCCGGAAAATTGTCCTTATACCAGAGCATACTGGTGCAGGAAATCCCCCCCGCGAAGGGCAGGTTTCCGGTTATCGCCATGAAATCTTTTTTACCGACATGGTCCAGCACAAATTTTGATTGGACGTAACTTCTCCGGTCCAGGTGCAGGATTGCCGGATACAGCGCGGCGCCGTCTTTGGCCATCGGGATAAAAACCGGTGAACATACGCAAAACGCGAACATATCAATATTCTTCAGATGATCCTGAATGCCCTTGCCCTTCAGCGCTTTTAAAAAAGATCCGTATATTTTTTCAGGATCAATTTGAATGTTTTGCCTGTTAATAACATCGTAGGCATATTCACCCTTTGCTTCCGCAAGCGTTTTTTTACTTTCATTAATGATCGCAATTTTTACCGAAGAAGTTCCAAAGTCCGCGCAGAGAATATTCATGATAGCTCCTTTATAATATCTGCAAGTGTGATAATCCCCGCTGAACCCAGGGGGATAGTTTTTTTAAGAAAGACGGCTTTTTCGCCATCCGGATCTCCCAAACAACTGAGATCGG
>JAISJS010000224.1 GCA_031261385.1 Treponema sp. | reverse complement strand
GGACATGGCCCGAAAAATGGGCGAGGACGCCCGCATTATCAACGCCGTGGGCAGCCACCACAACGACATTGAGCCCACCTGCATTGAATCGGTGCTGGTGCAGATTGCCGACGCCATTTCCGCCGCCCGCCCCGGCGCCCGCCGGGAAACGCTGGACAACTACGTTAAACGCCTTGAAAACCTTGAAAACATCGCCACGGGCTTTACCGGCGTGGACAAGGCCTTTGCAATTCAGGCCGGCCGCGAATTGCGCATCATTGTCAACAACGAGGCGGTAAACGACGATCAGTCCAGAGACCTTGCCAAGGAAATTGCCAAAAAAATCGAAAACGACCTTCGGTATCCGGGCCGGATCAAAGTAACGATTATCCGGGAGACGAGGATTACCGAGTACGCACGGTAAAAATTGGCGAACCAGAGGCGGCGAAACATGGCAATTTTTAAAGCGATTATGATAGGCGATGTAGTGGGCGATCCGGGGCTTTTGGCGCTGGAGACACAGCTTCCCGGGTTAATCAAAGAACATTCCGCCGATTTTGTCGTGGTGAATGGGGAAAACGCCGCCGAGGGGTTCGGCCTGACCGAAGCCTGCCTTAAGCGGATACTTGCCGCCGGAGCTGATGTGGTAACCGGAGGGAACCATATTTGGGAGAAGCGGGATTTTTGGCCTGTGCTGGACAGTGAACCGCGGGTTCTGCGGCCGGGCAACTACCCTGCGGGAACTCCGGGGCGCGGCTGGGCGGTTTTTGAAAAACCGCAGACCGAATCCGGCGCGCCGGTGTCCTGGTGTGTGGTGAATCTTCAGGGACGTAAATTCATGACGGCGATCGATTGCCCTTTCCGTTATTTTGATTCGTTGCGGGAGGCGCTGGAAGGCGCCGGACAAAATGCAATGCCGCAGTCTGCGCCGCCGCGTCCTGTTATATTGGTGGATTTTCATGCCGAAGCCACCGAAGAAAAAGAGGCGCTTGGGTATTACCTTGACGGCAGGGCAAGCGTTATTGCGGGAACCCATACCCATGTGCAGACTGCCGACGAACGGATCTTACCCAAAGGAACCGCCTATATCACCGACCTTGGTATGACCGGGGTAACAGACAGCGTCATCGGCATGGACCGGAAAGTCTGCCTTGACCGGGTGCGGAAACAGGTGCTGTTCCGGATGGAATGTGCACAGCCGGGACCCGACGGACAGGGCTCAGTCGTTCAGGGGATCGCTGCGGAAATAGACGGTGATACGGGAAAGGCGCTTTCCATAATGCGTTTGGGGTAAGAAAAAACCATTTAAAGCGTATCCCGCCCGATGGGGCTGCCTATCCAGATGCCTTCACCCAGGTAATCGATACGGCGGCCTTCAATTAAAATCTGTACATCCTTTACATTGGAAAATTCCGTGACGGTCCACACTATCTGTTTAAGCTGGGCGGCATAGCCTTCAACTCCGTAGGTGTTGTACTGGAATTCCTCACTAAAGCTGATGTATGCGGTACTGCCCCGTACTGTGGCGGAGAGAATCCGGCTGCCTGCGGGGATAAGGCTCACAAAATTCCGGCGGCGCTCATCGGTATTGGGGCCCTGCAGCAATGCGTTCAGGCTGTCCAGCATCGGAGAATCGGAGGCGGGAATCTGACGGGTTACTTTTGAACGCAGTATCGCCCCGTCCTTATCAACCTGGGTAAAATAAATTGTCCGTTCCCGCGCCTGCTGTACAGCAGGTTGTTGGGCCGCCGGAGTCTTTGCAGGAACTGTTGCCGCCGGGGGAGTACCCTGCGTTGTGTTTTGCGCGGGACTTTGTGTTTCTGCCTTTGGCGCTGCAGTTTTTACCGGCTCGGTTTTTGTTACCGTCTTTGCCGGAGCCGTTTTTTCAGGCTTGTTTTGTACAGGCTTTGCCGGAAGCGGCGCAGATTTTTCCGGCGTTACTGCGGGCGCCGCCGGAGTCTCAGTATCAGCAGAGGGCTGCGCAGGGCTGCGGGCGGCGCCCGGATTTTTCAGCCGTGAAATAAATTGCGTTGCATTAAGGGTTTCGCGGATTTGGTCGCGTTTAACCAAAAAAAGCCCGGTGATGATGATAAAAAATGCAAGCCAAAAGATCACGCCCCAGGGGAGCCGACCCCCCCTGCCGGTTCGGCCGGAATTTGAAGATTTATTCTGTGTTTTTTTACCCCGGGAGGTATGCGAAGCATTCATTACCGCTACTTTTCGTTCATAAAAAAGTTACTATGAAGAATTTTCTCGATTTTTTCGCTGGCAATCATGTAATCCAGCTGACCGGTGAGTTTTGTAATCTCTAAAAGCATGGAATCGGTCATTTTGTTGACATGGACATTCCGCAGACGGTCAACATAGGTCTTTATTTCGGAAGTTACGCCCCGTTTGCAGGCGTCATTCAGCAGGGTAAGGGTTTCATTCACGGACTGGGGCACTTTTTTAGAGGCATCCTCAAAAATTGTCATCACTTTTTGCAGTAAAGTCGGCGCGTTAATGGGTTTTACAATAAAATCCCTGGCTCCGACACTCATGGCCTGGTAAATGTATTCCGCCGTCCCATGGGAAGAAACAAAAATTACCGGAATATCTGATGTTTTCGGATCATTCAGGACACGTTCTATGAACTCCAAACCCGTCATATCGGGCATTTCGATATCCACCAGGATAAGATCCACCGGGACGGTTTTAAGGATATTCAGGGCTATTTCGGCAGATTTTGCCAGAGAAACATCGTAAAAGTTCTTGAGAATAGTTTGGGCCAAATGGAGATTAGCCACAATATCATCAACCACGAGAATGAGCTTTTTTTCCTTATGCGACATGATGTTTCCTCCTGTAGCAAAACGTTATGAATATATAATCTTTTCTGCGGGCAGGTATTTTTCCAGTATTTCCCGGAGGCTTTTCAGGATGATTGGTTTGGACAGAAAATCGTTCATCCCAGCCATTAAAAACTGCTCCTCAACTCCCGCTACGGCGTTTGCCGACAGCGCTACAATGATCATATCGGCAAAATGGCCGCCCATGGCCCGGATGGCGCCGGATGTCTCAAGACCGTCCATACCGGGCATCATATGATCCATGAATACAATATCATACTGATTTGTCTTAACTTTTTCTATGGCTTCTTCCCCGCCGCCGGCAGATTCGGTCTCTATACCATAGCGCTGCAAAAGTCCTTCGGCAACCACACGGTTTATCTGGTTGTCGTCTACTACCAGAACGCGGACATCTTTGGTCATGAAGGAGCGGCTCCGGTCATCATTGGCAGCACGCCGCTTTTCATAGTTTTTCTTCCCGTTTAATATATCTGCAAGGGTCGTTATCAGCAGGGGCCGGTTGAGGGCGTTATGTATATCGCTGTCAAATTTTTCCGAAACCTCCTTGAGCAGGATAAAGACAGTTCCCTCCCGCATAAAATATTCCCGTATTGCCTCCTTGCCGGAAGCATCGAAAAAGACATGGGTAAAATCCCCGGCATTGAGTTTCTCCCTGATCAGCTTGGGACTGCCGCACAGTTCAAATGGAACGCCTAAATTTGCCAACATCCCTGCGAGGCTTCGGGAACTGTAGGGGTCAGGCTCGTAACAAAGAACATGCAGATGTTCAGGATGTTCCACATTGGCAAGCTGTCCCTCATGATGTCCCTCGCAGACGACGTAGAAAGAGAAAGTTGTCCCCGTACCGTAGACACTTTCCACGTCGATCATACCCCCCATAAGTTCCACGAGACGGCGGGTAATGGCCAATCCCAGGCCCGTACCGGTGATGTTCCGGTTTTTATGGGAATCCAGCTGCTGAAATTCAGTAAAGAGCTTGTTCATATCCTCTTTTTTTATCCCCATTCCGGTATCACTCACCGAAAAATGAAGTTTGAGCTGTTCCCCCGCTGCCGGTGAGACTTCAGTTTCCGCCCAGGCGCGGAGATGAATACACCCCTTTTTGGTAAATTTGACCGCGTTATTCATAACGTTGAGCAGGCACTGCTTTATCCGGAATTCATCGGCATTGATAACCGGCGGTATATCCTTGGAAATATCCACCGTCAGCGTCAGCATGGCCTGAACTGATTTGATGTTGATCATATTTACCGTATCGTTGATGAGGGAGGAAAAATCGAAGGGCTTGGTGATAATCTCCATCTTCTGGGCATCAACCTTGGAAAAATCCAGAATGTCGTTGATGATGTTCAGCAGGGAAATGGCGGAACTTTTGACCGTATCGGCGCGGGCTATCTGTTCCTGATTCAGCGGATTAGCCAGCATAAGATCGGTCATACCGATAATGGCATTCATCGGGGTACGGATTTCATGACTCATGTTGGCAAGGAAATTACTCTTGGCCTGCGTTGCGGATTCCGCTTCGTTCTTTGCCACCATAACCGGGGTGATATCATTCAACTCAAAAAAACGGGCCACCGGATTTTCGCCTAACTGAGAAGACCGGAGTATAAAATAGTATTGTATATCACTTATGGTAACGTCAAAGGTTTTTTCTACATACCCGCTTTGTTCCATCACTTCCTGAAACATCATTTTCATTTCCCCGGAGGGGAAAAGATCCAGCAGGGGGCGGTTAATGGCATGCTTCACCCTGGAAATACTGATCCAGTCGGCAAGGGATTCACTGATATACTCCACCCTGGCGCTCTCGTCGATGATCACCATGTAAGCGGGGGTGGTGTTCATAATGGTCTGGAAGGTAGTACCGGATTTTTCCATTTGTTTGATAACCTGGGCTATTAACCGGGAATAGAGCAGAAGTACCAAACTGATAAGGTTGAAACTGGCAAACCCGAAAAAGCTTATGGTAGAGGGATAGGCAGACCCTATCAGGTTAACATTAAAAAACAGCATGAGGGGCAGAATGATGATATCTGTTATAAACAGAAAGATGAGCAGTCCTATATGGTCAAGATAGGTAAAACTGATTACCGATCCGAAGATGAGGATGAAAAAATAGATATGGTTACCGTCCAGATAAAAGGCCAGTATGCTTTCAGTGACAAAAAACCCCAGAGGTACCAGTAATGCCCGCATACGTTTTCCCAACTGTTTGCTTCTATAGATGACAATCAAAAAAGTCAGGTATACGGCCACCGCAATAGCCCTGGAAACCGCTTCCTTTACAAAATGATTCAGCACGAGGCAGTAAAAAAGATTCATCACTACATAGGCTATAAGTGAAGTGATAATGGCTATTCTGGCAAAACGGTTTAACTGGTGCTCCAGCAGAAAGGCGCTTCGGGTACGCTTCATTTTACGGCCTCTTGCGCAGGCATGGTAACCGTTGCGGGCAGGGCAAAATCTATGGCTTTGGGGATAATCTCGAATTCAATAGCAGAATCAAGGAGTACTTCCCCGTCAATACAGATGGTGATCGTTCTTTTTGAAGACAGGGTTATTTTTTTTCCCCGGAGATGAGAAATTTTGTCGGGCCACTTGCGGTAGGCGCCATTTTCATATCCCAGTGACATGGGGATGGAAGCCATAAATGAAGTCGGCCGTATCAGGTACATATCCAAAACCCCGTTGTCCGGGCGGGCATCCACCGCAGGAGAAATATTAAACCCGTACGTGGGCTCATTGGCAACTATGACGCTGGTATAGTCCCCGTCAAAAATTTCTCCATCCACAGAAATTTTTAAATGCCGTAAATTGTTTACAAACAGGGTGTGATACGCTCCCGCCGCCCAGAAGCACAGCGGAGGGGGTATCCCGACATTGTTCAAAAGCCGGTTGCCATCCTGATTTGCCCGCGCATCCAAACCAATTGCACCCCAGGCTATGCCGTAACTGTCCCCGCACCGTATCGCGTCAAGCGTTATAACCCGGGAAAATACCAGATTCCAGATGGATCGGAATGAGTCGATTTTATCTTTGCCAAAGTAAGAAACAAACGCATTGGCCAGGCCCATCGGATATGCACTAATCTGTGTGTTTGGCAGTCCGATTACCCCGTTGACCACCTCAAAAAGAGTCCCGGTGCCCCCAATGGCGTAGACCCGCACTATCTCCGGCGAACCGGTAGCATAGCGCCTGACAAAACCCACCGCATCCCGCTGCCACCGGGTAATGTGGATATCATACTGAACCTCGGGGTAATTGGAAAAAAAGGTATGGATTTCCTCGGCAATGTCTCTTCCCTGATCTCTTACCAGCCGTGCTTTAGGGTTAATAATAAAAAGATGCTTCATACGGTTTTACCGGGATCCATAAGGTGATCCAGCAATGCCTTGATACGGCTCTGTGTTTCCTCGTATTCTATATTTTCCAGAGCGTCCATGATTTTTTGCAGCGAAGCGTGTATACCGGCGCTGTCTTCAAAAGAGTATTCCAGCAATGGCGTAATAAGTTCAGCAGCCCTGCCGGAATCATACTTTTTACAGGCCTCCAGCGCTTCTGCAAGAACGATGAAAAGTTCTCCTATATCGCCTTTACCACGGTCTTCTTTTTCCGGCGCCGGAAGATTACCCATCGCGGTAAACATACTGCCAAGCTGCTTCTCAAAATCCGGGTATTCATCCCTGCAATAATCCGCTTCCCCTGCCTTCGCAGCGAGCTCAAGTTTTTTGGCCAAATCCCCAAGGGAATCCGCGCCGATGTTGTATAAAGCCCCCTTGATACCATGGACTTCAATGGCAAAAGCAGGAAGATCCTGCGTATACATGCCCCTCATTTTTGCGGCTCCTTCCGCAAAAACTTTGGCGGAAATGCGGAGAAGATTCATATACTGCTCTGACGCCCCCCCCCCTCCCCCCAGGAGAGTAATCCCCTTATCAACATCAAGGCCGTTTATCAACCGGGCGGCTTCCAGATTTTTATCAGTGTCAGGTGTTACCGTTTCTATCACAGCCGTTTTCTCCTTCTTGACTTCGGGGGCGCTTTTTTCTTTGCCGGCTTGATCGCTCTCTTTTACTGCTTCACCCTGTCCGCTTTTTGCGGTGTACGCTTCTTTCCTGCCAAGAATATACGCGATGGTATCGGCAATAAAAGTAAGGGCCTGGTCGTCGGCCAAAAAGTTTTCATCTTTTCCTTCCAGAATGATGTAGCCTTTGCGGGTCTGGCCGGATCGTAACAGCAGCAGACAGAGAGACGTGGTATCCGGCCCGGCAAACGCGATCTTTTGCGTCACCATTAAATTGTGGTTAAGGTAAATATATTTCCGGTTATTCAAAAGCGCCCTTGCCTGATCATGGTGGGGAAAAGTCCGGCTTTCTTCGGACAAACCTTCCTCCGCGGTATACGAAGCCTGTACCCGGAGACCGCCGTCTTCAAGGTAAACCAGCGATGACCGGTATGCTCCAAAATGATCACAAACTACCCGAATAACTTCCTTAAAAATATTTTTGATGGAATCTTCTTCGTACAGGGCATTATTCAGCCGTGTATAAATATCCAGCAGTTCCCGCAATTTGTCCTGCAAAACAGAGTGAAACCGGAATTGCTCCGCCATGTGGCGCAGAGACCGGGTCATTGCGCCGATTTCATCCTGCGCCTGGGAAACAGGAATCCTGATATCCAGGTTACCCCGGGAAACAGCCTCACTGATAAGGGTAAGTTCGTGGAGCGGTTTGGTCAGACTTCGTCCAAGATAGAAGAGTATGAACAAAAAGGCAAGAAGAACAAATGCCAGGGAGACAATAACAAGGATTAAAACCGTTTTATCAAGGTAAATCAATCTGATCATAAACAGGGAGATCAGCCCAAAAATCATCAGAAAAGGGATGATCACGAAGAGCATTCGAATCCATATTGCGTTTCTCATGATGTATCTCCATTCCCCCGGTAAGCTGCCAGACTTCTTCAACAGCAAATTTTTCGCTGATTGCTTCAAAGGCATCTACAATCCGGGGATCAAAATGAGTATTTTTGCCGTCAATGATATGCATACATGCTTCTGCATGGCTCATTCCCTTCCGGTAAACCCGGTTCGCCACCAATGCATCATACACGTCCGCTACTGCCATGATTCTGCTGCAAAGGGGTATTTCGTTCCCGCAAAGTCCCAGGGGATACCCCGAGCCATCGTATTTTTCATGGTGCCCTTCGGCTATCATTTTTGCATATCTTAGGTAGTGTTGTGTAGGGGTCCGCTCATACATGCTCTGAAGTATTCCTGCCCCTATGGTGGTATGGGTCTTCATTACGGTGAATTCCTTGTCGTCCAGTCGGCCCGGTTTAAGGAGAATCAAGTCACTTACGCCGATTTTGCCTATATCGTGAAGCAGGGCGGCGCGGCTCATCAGGGTAAGTTCCCGTTCGGTAAGCTCTTCCGGGAAGGTACCCCGCCGGAGCAGTTCTTCGCCAAGGAGGGTTACATACTGGGTGGTACGCCGGACATGGCCTGCCGTATTCGGGTCGCGGGCTTCAATAATCTCGGAAAAAGACAAAACGATGCTGTCCTCAAGCTCCTTAACCGTGTCCTCAAGGTGCTGTTGATACTGGGAAAACCGTAAATGTAAATCGACCCGGTGGAGCAGTATGCTTTTTTCAAAGGGTTTTGTAATAAAATCCCGCGCCCCCGACTCCAATGCCTTTATTTCCAGGGCAATATCGTGGTTTGCGGTAAGAAAAATGACCGGAATACGGCATAAAAGGGGGTTTTCCCTGAACCGTCTGATAGTTTCAAAACCATCCATGCCGGGCATATCAATATCCAGCAGAATAAGGTCGGGAAGCTGGCTTATACCTATCTGCAGCGCCTGGGGCCCGGATTTTGCCAGGAGAACCTGGTAATTCTCTGCCAACTGCAGCTGAATATATTTAAGATTTGTTATATTGTCATCTACTACTAATATCTGATTCATGCTACACCTTACTAACGGGATTATACCACGAAATTTTAATTTTACAATGTTTTTGTTATTTATTTGACATATTCTTCTCTGTTTTCTCCGGGGCTAGCGAAGCAGGGCGTTCCGCATTACACTTAAACAGGTTATGGGTAAAACAATTGCGGAAAAACTTGAGGCAGTGGGGCAATATTTTGCCTTTCTCGGCGAGCTCCTGCGTTGTTTGGTAAAACGCCCGTTCCGCATTGGCCAATATCTTTCCGAAATAGAACTTTTGGGGGTCAATTCCCTTTTTGTGATCATTTTATCCGGCGGAGCCATGGGGATGATCTTTGCCCTCCAGATGGTGTCCCTGCTGCAGCCCTTCCAGGCGGAGATTGGAACCGGCGCCGCAGTGGCGGTGGCAATGTCGCGGGAAATTGCCCCGGTTATTACCGCCCTCATGCTGATTGCAAAAAACGGGTCCGCAATGGCGGCGGAATTGGGAACCATGCGGGTTACCGAGCAGATCGATTCCCTGGAATCCATGGCGATAAGTGCGGCGCATTATCTGGTATTGCCCAAGGTGGTTGCTTCGTTTTTGGTATTTCCAATTTTAACCCTTCTGGCGAACCTTGTGGGCACGCTGGGGGCCTTTGTGGTTTCAATCAATCTTTACAACATCGATTCGGCAAGTTATCTGAATTATCTTTTTGATTTTTTAAGCCCGCGGGATATTTTTATGGGGTTGATAAAATCGGCGGTTATGGGGCTGATTGTTTCTACGATTTGCTGTTTTACCGGCCTGCGGGCCTCTCAGGGCGCCAAGGGCGTAGGGGACAGCGCTACCAAAGCGGTGGTTTTATCATCAATATCGATCCTTGTTGCGGATTATCTGCTGACTACTATCATGCTGCGGTTTATCTACAGATGAGCGTCATCATTCGTACCGAAAACCTGTGTAAAGCCTTCGGCGAAAGCCCGGTGCTGCGGGGAGTCAATCTGGAAGTCCGGGAAAAAGCCCTGAGCGCCGTTATCGGGCAAAGCGGCACCGGGAAAAGCGTCCTGTTTAAAACCATTATGGGGATGTTGAAGCCTGACAAGGGAAAGGTGTGGTACAAGGATATTGAACTAACCGCCCTTAAAAACGATGCATTGATTGCAATGCGGAAGAATTTCGGGTATTCTTTTCAAAACGCCGCTCTTTTCGATTCGATGACGGTCGCCGAGAATCTTGCCTTTCCCCTCAGGGAAGTGCTTCGTATAAAAAGCCGGTCTGAAATCCGGCGCAGGGTGACGGAGATACTTGACTGGATAGAACTGCCCGGCGTGGAGGGGAAGCGGCCCGATGAACTGTCCGGCGGAATGAGGAAGCGGGTGGGAGTTGCCCGCGCCCTGGTCATGCGCCCGGAAGTGCTTTTCTTTGATGAGCCGACCACCGGCCTTGATCCGGTACTGTCAGAGACAATTAATAATCTGGTGGTTCGGGTGAACAAGGAATTGAACATCACCTGTGTCATGATCACCCATGATATACCGGCGGCGTTCCGCATTGCCGACCGGATTGCCTTTCTGGATCAGGGGTACATCGTTGCCGAGGGAACGCCGGCAGAAGTGGTAAAATCCGAGTATCAAATGGTACGGGATTTTTTAAGAATTTCATTCAGTGAGTTAAACGTATGAAGGTTTCACGGTATGTTAAAATTGCCCTTTTCTTCATCGTAATGGGGACTGCGGGGGGCGCATATATTATCCTTTCCGGCGACGGGCTCTCCGATTTTAATACAAAAGTGTACGAGGTGGTTCTTACCGATGCCACAGGCCTTTCTACCCGGTCAAAAATTTACCTTGCAGGCGTTGCGGTGGGCAAAATAAAGGAAATTCATCTGGAAGGAAACGAGGCCCGGCTGAAAGTTGCGTTCTTAAAAAATGTCGAGATCCGGAGCAATGCAACCATCTCGCGAAAATCTTCTTCAATTTTGGGAACATCGGTGCTTTCACTGGAGCCGGGCAGCGCGGTATCCCCGCTTGTACCGCCGGGGAGCCGAATTGGTTCACAGCCGGAAGGCGGCGATCTTTCTGCGATCATGGGTACGGTTCAGGAACTGGGCGGGCAGCTTTCGGAACTGCTCAAGAGTTTTCAGGAAAATCAGCTTGCCCTTCTTTCGGTGTCTCTTGAAACCATTAATTCGATTGCCGGAAAGATCAATTACGAATCCGATGCGGAACTGGAACGGGTCTCCCGTATTCTGGAGTCGACGGCGGTAATCACCGAGCGACTGGAACAGCTTATGGCGGACTCAGGCGTATCGGGGATAGAACGGCCGGGTGATCTTTACGGAGCGCTGGAAAATATCCGCTTTATAACCGAAGAGGTCAGACAGGGGCAGGGGAACCTTGGGCGGATCGTTTATGATGAGCAGCTGTACGCAGCCCTGCTTTCTGCGGTACAGCGCATTGATGATGCATCGGCAAAAATTCAGACGGCGCTGGACAGCATCGACGGCCTGGTAAGAAATGCCGACGGCGTTGTCACCGATGCGGGGGTAATTGTAAAGAAGGCGGTTGGCCTTGGAGTGGAATTTGATGCTTTTGGCAGATACGATGTGATTTCTGATCAGATGCGGGCCGGGGCGTCACTCCGGCTTGCCCCCGGTTCAAATGACCGCTGGTACCGGGTGGGGGTTACCTCCGCCCCGAACGGCGTTGCATCGCGTACGGTGAAGGAAACAACAGAAGATGGCCCTATCAACGTTAAATATACAACCGAGACCAAAAATTCATTTTCGGTAGATGCGGAACTGGCGCGCCGTTTTGGTATGCTCACCCTCCACGGGGGGCTGCTTGAAAGCACTGCCGGACTTGGGGTTGACCTTCAGCCCTGGAAATGGGTCAGCCTTTCCGGAGAGGTCTTTGATTTTCAAAAGGACCGCGCGCCGAATCTCCGGGGAACCGTCACGGTATATCCGTTTTTTGATCCCAATTCTGATAAGCCCTGGAACTGGCTGTACCTGAAAGGCGGCATTGACAATGCCCTTGTGGATGACAAGCGGGACTACTTTTTCGGCGGCGGCCTCCGCTTTACCGACAGCGAGATTAAAGGCCTTGTCGGGCTGATACCGGCGCTGAATAACTAACAAATTTTTATATTGAATCCCCTCTAAAAATTTCCGATATTTAATATAGTACTTAATATAGTAGCCAGGAGGATGTAATGGCATCGAAATGTTCATTTTGCGGTTCAGACAAATATGGTCCCGGCTGTCCAAAAACCACCAACGGGCTCCATGTTCACAACAACGATGAAAAACGCTGTATCTACTGCGGATCGACCAGTTATGGAAACGGCTGTTTAAAGACCCCTACCAGAAAACACGTTCATGGACATGGCGCAAATAAATGTATCTACTGCGGCGCCGTTGCATTTGGTATGGGGTGCAAACACAGTCCTACCGGCTCACATGAAAAATAATTCGCTCTAATGAGACGGGATATTC
>JAISJS010000208.1 GCA_031261385.1 Treponema sp. | reverse complement strand
AGTTTGTTGAGTTTTTTTAAGGCCCGCTTGTAAAAATCCCTCATGACCTGCCCGCTTCCCCCATTGCCTGCCGGAGGCCGGAAAACAGGCGCTCCAGGGCAAGGGCAGGATTTTGATTCCAGACCCCCTCCGCCTGAGCCGCCTCGTTAATACAGCTCCGCCAAATTTCATTATAAGCGATACCGCCGGGGTTTGCCGCGCCTGTTGTAACGGTTTGCCTCGCACGCGCGGCTTTGGAAACCAGGGAAAGCAGGGCGGCAAGAAAACGCTTAAAGGCCCTGCCTTCAAAATTTTCCATCTCGCCAAGTACGGTTGATAAAATCTCTTTGGTGGTTTCACTTTTTCCAAACCCTGCGCCCCCGGCTATGGGGGCGGTGTATTTTCCAAGGGCGATAAGTTCATTGGGCAGCGGCCCCTGTTTTTTTATATCCAGCGCAATGACCCGGGCCAGGGAGGAGATAAAAAACGCCGCCAGCGGATACAGGCGATCACCGGAAACGGGAAGAAATGAATCAAGGTATGCATTGATAAGCCCGTTTTCCCCGCCGCCGCTTTCGGGCGGCACAGCCCTGAAAACCCTGCGTATTACCTCGGCTTCTACTGCGCTTTCCCGTTTGAGAAAACGGTAGGGCCGCAGGCGCGACTGAATGGTGGGAAGGATCGCCGCCTTGTTTGCCGTTGTTAAAATGATCGTAAGGGCCGGGGGGGGCTCCTCAAGAATTTTGAGCAGGGAATTGCGGGCTCCCTCCTGCATACGGTCGGCGTTTTCGACAACAAGGACCTTCCGCTTCCCCTGCGGGGCAAGCCGGCTCCAATAGGCCGCCCGCCTGATATAACCGATGGGAATAAATTCCCCAATTCCCTCCGCCTCAAGTTTAAGGGCATTTTTAAGCAGTGAACCGGTTATCTTTTCAAATTCGGCAGAAGATGATCCATCGCCTTCAAGTTCATTCATCTCCTCGTCAATGGAGAGGGCAAGCGGACTTAATTTTCCGAGTTTGGGATCATCTTCCGCAATAACCGGAGAAAACCGGAGCAGAAGTTTCCGCAGGGACCGGATAAACAGGGTCAACGCGGCGGAACTGCTGCGCTCCCGCAGAAAGGCCGCCCGGGCCGCGCTGATTTCCGCAGAAAAAGACCGCTTTCCAAGGCAGAGCAGATCCGGGTGAAGCAGATACCGGTGCCTGGCACAGGACGGGCAATCACAATCCCAGGCGGCTTTTTTTTCACAGGAAAGGGCGCGGGCAAGTTCCAGCGCGGCGGTTCCCTTTCCCGATGCAGAAGGTCCAAAAAAAAGCATTGCCGGCGCAAGGCGGCGCCCTTCTATATCATTTTTGATCTGACCGGCGGCATCCTGCCCCAAAAGATTTTCAAACATAATTTTTCACCACAAACAGCAGCACATTCAGTGCGGGCCCGTCTACCGTGCGCTCAATCGCTTCCCCCCGGATAAGCGGCAGAAGAAGCCTGGCAAAAATACTCTGCTCCAGAATTTTTTGGCTGTCAAAAAGCGGCTGAATGGAAAATACAAAAAGAATCAGGCCGACCACGACGAGCCCCTCAAGCAGACCGAAGGCAATTCCCAAAAAATGATCCACTCCGCCAAGATGTATCCCTTCGATAATCCCCTTGAGGATGGACCCGACAATTTTGATGAAAAGAAAAACAATCAGAAAAAGGGCAATAAATGCAAGAATTTCGGACAAAATTCGCATATCCGGCATGAATTTTTCCCTGAGATAAATGCCGCCGTTGCTGCACAAAAGGAGGGCGGTCATAAAGCCCAGCACCACCGCCGCCATGGATATAACTTCTCCGATGAGCCCCTTCATGGCGCAGCGGATAACCAAAATAAAAATTAAAACCGCAAAAATAATATCGATTACTGCGATTTGCTGCATGGCGCAACTCCGATAAATTCACAAATTGAGTCCGCAATAAAAGCAGCTCCGTCGGTTTTCCCTATTTCTTCTGCCGCAGAGGCCATACGCTTCCGCTTTGCCTCATCCTGTGCAATGGATGCAACGGTCTGCGCCAGGGATTCGGCGTTTACACCGGCGCCAGCAAGCACTACTGCGGCCCCCGCTTTTTCAAAAAAGCGGGCGTTCTCCACCTGGTCTCCCCGGGTCCCCGAACCGCTTAAGGGGATGAGCGCCATCGGTTTTCCCGCGGCGGCGCTTTCCCACACCGTCCCGGCGCCGCTCCTTCCAAGGATCAGTTCTGCGGCGGCAAGTACGTCGGGCATTTCATCTTTAATATAGGGATACGGAAGATACCGGTACGCCCGTTCGGCGCCTGAATGTTTTTCCCCGGTTTGATGCACCACCGTATAATATTCGGTAAGTTCGGCAAGGCAGTCCCTGACCAGATCGTTTATCTCCTGCGCCCCCTGGCTGCCCCCCAAAACGAGGAGGATGCGTTCGTTTTCCGCAAGCCCCAAAAAGGCCCTTCCCCGCCCGGCGGAATTCCCCCCATCCTGGCAGGAAGCGCGGAATTCCGGGCGGACCGGATTGCCGCAGGAGAGCGCCCTGTCCCTGAACGCAGGCGGAAAAAAAGCCGCAGTATCCTTATAGGCGGTAAAGAGCCTGCCTCCGGTACGGGCAACAAAACGCAAATTTATCCTTGTTGCCAATCCCGGGCTGAAATCAGACTCGTGGGTGAATACCGGAATGCCCAGAGAGGCTGCGGCGGCGCACGGGGGAACGCTGACAAAGCCGCCCTTGGAAAAAAGTAAATCAACCTTTTGCTTTTTAAGGATCTTCCGCGCGGCAAAGAAACCCGCAGCAACCCGCCACATATCGGGGATGGTTTTTAATGAAAAATACCGGCGCAACCGTCCCGCAGGAACGCCGAAAAATTCCACGCGGAATTCCGCAGCGGCCCCCTCGACCAAAGATCTGTCCATGCCCTTGCCGGAGCCTATCCAGAAAATTTTTGCCGCCTCCGGAGACAGCCGTTCACGCAGGCGCGCTATGACCGCAAGGCCCGGATATATATGTCCGCCGGTACCGCCCCCGGTAAAAGCGATAGTTACCATACTATTCGTACTCAACGACATTTGCCCAGCGGAGCAAAATTTCTTTTTCTTCCGGCTTTGCCTTCACCAAATGTGAGGCTGCAACAATGGAAATCCACTTCTGTACATACTGTTTTGCCGTATCGCTTTTTTTGCAGAATTTTTCAAGGTAGTTGTCTGCGGTTCTAATGTCCCCCGCAAGATAAAACAGCAGATAGGTCTGCGCCGCATCGGCGGAGGCGTTCCCCTGGGCAGCGTGCGACCAGTCGATGATGTAGTCTTCGCCCCTGCCGGTGATGATGATGTTGCTCGGGTTATAGTCGCCGTGGCAGAGCTTAGTGTGCCTGGGAAGGCTTGCAAGCCGGGTACTCAATTCATAGCGGGCGGTAGGTTCTATTCCGCCGGATGCAATTTTGCGCTGGAGTTTCTCGGTCAAAAGCGGCAGCCGTGTGTTGGAATGGGTGTGCATTGCAAGCTGAATCTCCACAAAGCGGTCAATGTAGTTTGCGAAATTGGGCTTGTCCTGTTCCATAAGCTCGGCAAGAGTCTGCCCCTTGATGTATTCCCACACGATGGCCCACTTCCCGTCAATCTGCAAAACTTCAATCAATTTTGGCGTCCGTAACGGCGTTGCATTCACACAGGCAAGGTTCAGCGCTTCCGACAGTACATCCTGCGCAGGGTACGACGGTCCCATCACTTTGATGACCTTATCCCCGTCAAGGTAAATAGTTTTATCGGCTCTTTTGGCGATTATTTTTTCAAGTTTCATACTTTCTCCCCTTTCTCGTAATAGGCGTTACGGTACATCTGTTTAATTTCGGCAATCAACGGATAGCGCGGGTTTGCGCCGGTACATTGATCGTCAAAGGCCTGCTCGCTCATCTCGTCAAGACGTGCAAGGAAATCTTTTTCGTCAATGTCATACTCCTTGATGGTTTTTTTGATCCCGATTGCCGCTTTCAGTTTTTCAACGGCGGCAATAAGACTTTCAAGTTTTTCTTCATCGGTTTTTCCCTTAAGGCCGAGGAAGCCGGCAATTTCTGCATAGCGGGCCAGCGTGTGCGGATGATCGTACTGAGAGAAGGTTCCCATTTTTGGCGGCGCTTCCACGGCGTTAAAGCGCAGCACTTCGTTTATCATCAGGGCATTGGCAATGCCGTGAGGAATATGATGGAAGGCGCCGAGTTTGTGGGCCATCGAATGGCACACGCCGAGGAAGGCGTTGGCAAACGCCATGCCTGCCATTGTCGCCGCATTGGCCATTTTTTCGCGGGCAACCGGATCGTTTGCGCCATTATTGTAGGCGTCAGGCAGATATTGAAAGATCATCTGCATTGAGCGCAGGGCAAGGCCGTCGGTGTAATCGGTCGCCATCACGGAAGCATACGCCTCAAGGTCGTGGGTCAGCGCGTCAATGCCCGATGCACTGGTAAGGCCTTTGGGGGCGTTCATCATCAGGTCGGCGTCGACGATTGCCATGTCGGGAAGCAGTTCATAATCGGCAAGCGGGTACTTCATGCCGCCGCCGGCTGCTCCTGCAGCCGATTCGCCGGTGATAACGGCAAACGGCGTTACTTCGCTGCCGGTGCCTGCCGAGGTGGGAACCGCGATAAAATACGCTTTTTCACCCATTTTGGGAAAGGTATAGACACGTTTGCGTATGTCGATAAACCGCATCGCCATATCCTGAAAATCAACTTCGGGGTGTTCATACAGTACCCACATGATTTTACCGGCGTCCATTGCAGAGCCGCCGCCCAGGGCAATAATGCAGTCAGGCTGAAAGGCAGTCATCAGGGCGGCGCCTTTTTTTGCACAGGCCAGAGTCGGGTCGGGCTCGACGTCGAAAAACGTCTCGTGGACAATTCCCATTTCATCAAGCTTGTCGGTAACCGGTTTTGAATAGCCGTTTTTGTAGAGGAAGTTATCGGTGACGATAAACACCCGCTTCTTGCCGAGTACATTTTTAAGTTCATCAAGGGCAGCCGGAAGGCAGCCTCTTTTTATATAGACCTTTTCGGGCGTCCTGAACCAGAGCATATTCTGCCTCCTCTCCGCAACGGTTTTAATATTTAATAAATGTTTTACGCCGACATTTTCTGAAACCGAGTTACCGCCCCACGAACCGCAGCCCAGCGTAAGGGACGGGGCAAGCTTAAAGTTATACAGGTCGCCGATGCCGCCGTGGGATGACGGAGTATTTACGATGATGCGGCAGGTCTTCATGCGCGCGGCAAATTCATCGAGCTTTGCGGTACCGGTAACGGGGTTAAGGTAGAGGGAGGCCGTGTGACCGTAGCCGCCGTCGCGGATAAGCTGTTCGGCCTTGTCCAGGGCTTCGCCGTACGTTTTTGCCCGGTACATCGCCAAAACCGGCGAAAGTTTTTCGTGGGCAAATTCTTCGCTGATATCGACGCTCCTGACTTCGCCGATAAGAATCTTTGCCGCCGCCGGAACCTTTACCCCGGCAAGGGCCGCAATGGCAGGGGCCTTCTGCCCGACGATCTTTGCGTTAAGCGCCCCGTTAATGATAATCGTCTTCCGCACTTTTTCCGTATCCGCAGCGTTGAGGAAATGGCAGCCGCGGGCGGCAAATTCTTTTTTCACCGCATCGTACACATCATCAAGAACGATTACCGACTGTTCCGACGCGCAGATCATCCCGTTATCAAAGGTCTTGGAATGGATAATCGAATTTACCGCCAAAATAATATCGGCGCTTGAATCAATCACCGCAGGAACATTGCCCGACCCTACGCCGATGGCCGGCTTGCCCGAAGAATACGCCGCCTTTACCATACCGGGGCCTCCGGTGGCAAGGATGATGTCCGCCTCTTTCATTACCGTGTTGGTCATTTCAAGGCTCGGTTCATCTATCCAGCGTATGATGCCGGGAGGGGCGCCGGCGGCAACTGCCGCATCCAGCACAATTTTTGCCGCGGCATTGGTGGAATTTTTTGCCCGCGGATGGGGAGAAATGATGATCCCGTTGCGGGTTTTAAGGCAGATGAGCGTTTTAAAAATCGCCGTGGAAGTGGGATTGGTGGTCGGAATAACCGCCGCCACAAGGCCGATGGGCTCGGCAATTTTTTTGACGCCGTACGCCGGATCTGCTTCGATAACGCCGCAGGTTTTGGTATTTTTATAGGCGTTGTAGATGTATTCCGCCGCATAGTGATTTTTGATCACCTTGTCTTCGACGATGCCCATGCCGGTTTCTTCCACCGCCATTTTTGCCAGTTTTATGCGGGAGCGGCCGGCGGCGCAGGCGGCGGCAAAGAAGATCCTGTCAACCTGTTCCTGCGTAAAAGCGGCGTAAAGTTCCTGTGCGGCCCGTATACCCGCAAGGGCTTTTTCCAGCGCTTCCGGGCTGTTGACCGTTTCATACTTTTTCGATTCAGCCATGGTAGTACCCCCTGTAAAATGAAAGCCTACACATCTTCACAGGAAATGACAATACGGGTGATTTTAATGTTTTGAGGAATTATCACAGTAACAGGGCAGGGATATCCATAACATAACC
>JAISJS010000125.1 GCA_031261385.1 Treponema sp. | reverse complement strand
CAGACGGCGGGCCTCTTGCCCCGGTCAAACTTGTCGAATTTGTCTTCTTCAAAAGCGGCGGTGATCTCAAGCGACC
This sequence comes from Treponema sp., assembly GCA_031261385.1. Taxonomy (GTDB): domain Bacteria; phylum Spirochaetota; class Spirochaetia; order Treponematales; family Breznakiellaceae; genus JAISJS01. The sequence goes on along the minus strand of JAISJS010000125.1, from coordinate 2,784 downwards.
GGTCGCCGCGGAAGTTAAAGTAAATGACCGAGTCGCCGTCTTCAATGGTTCCGACCGGTTTTCCCCCATCGGCAATGACGAATTCTTTAAGGTCCTGATCGATGATGCCGGGGATCTCTTTACGGTAGGTTTCCACCGCTTCGCGGGCGCTTGCAAACTGCCGGCCAACGCCCTGAACATGGACCTTCCAGCCGCGCTCAACCATTGACCAGTCTGCGCCGTAACGGTCCATCGTTATCCACATACGCCCGCCGCCGGAGGCAATTTTTGCATCGAAGGAACCATCGCTTACTTCCTTTAAAAAGGCTTCAAAAGGATCGATGTATTCAAGGGCGCTGGTTTCGCCGACATCCCGGCCGTCAAAAAGGGTGTGAATCCGTACTTTTTTGACTCCGTCCTTTTTGGCCTGTTTGATCATCGCCTTCAGGTGGTCAAGGTGGCTGTGCACATTGCCGTCGGAGAAAAGGCCTATAAAATGCAGGGCGGGCGTCCTTTGGACGTCTCCGGAGTTTCCTGCGGAAACTCTGGTGATATTGCCCGTAATTTCTTTCCAGGCCTGACCGGTAAACATCGCCCCGGTTTCGATGGATGTTGAGACCAGAGCGGCGCCCTGATTAAACACCCGGCCGCAGCCCATGGCATTGTGGCCTACTTCACTGTTCCCCATATCGTCATCGGAGGGGAGGCCGACGGCTTTTCCATGGGCTTTGAGCTTTGTATTGGGGCTTTTTGAGCGAATTGCATCCAAATGATACATTTTTGAGTCTGCAACCGCGTCGCCTTCCTTATATTTGCCGTATCCGACGCCGTCCCTGATCACCAGGACCACCGGCCCGTTTCTTTTTTTCCACTGAGGGTTTTTCTTGAGGGCTTCCAAAGGGGGACTCCTTTCTATTAAATTAAAACTATTTATAGTATAATTGGACAGGCTTAAGAATTTCAACTATCATCTAGATGGAGGTTTCTATGCGTTCCGGTCCAAAGGATTTTATACTCCGCTTGATAAATACGCTCGCCGGAAAAGCCGGACGGGTGTTGCACAAGCCCCGTAAAGCCCTGAATCCGCTTGCGGACCGGCTGTTGGTGGATGCGCTCCGTATGGCGGAACTGCCTTCCCCGGCGCCGGGTGAGGAACCCCGGGCCGCTTTTGTTCTTGAGCGGCTTAAAAATTTCAACCTGCTCCCCGCAGTGACCGATTCGGGAAGTATTCTTGTCCGCCTCCATTCGGACAGGTCGGTCAATGAGGAGCCGGTACTGCTTTTTACCGACCTGGGTTCCAAGCGCTGGCATCCCTCGGACAGCCTTGCCCGGCTTGACGCCGATACCGCTTCCGGGGCAGGGCTTTCCGACAGCCTTGGCCCTGCCGCCCTGCTTCAGACTGCCGAAAATTACAGCTCGGGAATTTTTCAGGGCAGCCGGGATCTGCTGCTCCTCTTTACCGCCCGATCGCTGGATGATCCTGAAATCAATTTTGATTCCATACTCCATACCCCTTTGAACCGGCCCCTTGCCGCTGTCGGTGTGCGGGGCCTTTCCCTGGACCGGCTTATCCGTCCCGTCGGGTCCTACCGCCTTAAAACAACCGTGTCGACCGAAAAGAGCGAAGCTTCAAACCGTGTCACCGAAACGCTGATTGATATGGCCCGAACCCTCATGGGTATTACCTGGGATACCGAAGGAAAGACAAAACTTTTTATCCATCATATTGAAGCGGGGACTGTTTACGGGCCTGCTCCCGCGGAAGGAATTCTGGACGTCGAAATTGAGTCAAGTGATTCGGGACTCCTGGACCTGGCGATGAACGCCGTAAAAGCTACCGCTGAAAAAATCGGTGAAGCCTCTCACCTAAAATCAGAAACGGTTCTGCTTTCGTTTACGCCGCCGGGAAACCCGGAAAAGAGCGCGGGGCTTTTTGATGTCCTGCGCCGGCTGACAAAAGAAATGCATATCAAAACTACCGAAGAAAACGGCGCAGACCCTGCCTCCTTTTTTACTGCCGATGGAATTCCCGCATTGTCATTGGGAATAGCGCTGGGGCGCGAGGGAATAAAACGGGACGTCATTGAACTTGATTCGGTTGAAAAGGGAAGGCGGATTCTGGAACGGCTCATCATGGAAGCGGGCGCGGCGGTGAAGAATGCCGGATAAACAAATGAAAGATAGTAAATTACGAAGTGATTCGATCCTGAAACGGACATGGCACCATTCGCGGTTTGAAGATATAAACCGGCTGGTTGCGCTCAAGGAAAAAAAGAACGTAAAAATTTCCCTGGCGTTTCCCACGCTGAACGAGGAGCTGACCATCGGCAAGGAAATATTGGTGATCCGCACCGAGCTGATGGATCGCTATCCGTTGATCGATGAAATTGCCGTGATCGATTCATCTTCAAAAGACAATACCCGCAAGGTTGCCGAGCGGTTCGGGGCCAGGGTGATAGCCTCCAAAACGATACTTCCCAAATACGGCAATTACCGGGGAAAGGGGGAGAACCTCTGGAAAAGTCTTTATGCCCTGGAAGGGGATATCATCGTGTGGGTTGACGCCGATATTTCCAATATTGCCCCGAAATTTGTATACGGCCTTATCGGGCCGCTTTTGGAAGATGACAGCATTTCCTATGTAAAGGCGTTTTATGAACGGCCTGTCAGATCGGGAGGCGGCATTGCCCCGTCGGGAGGAGGGCGGGTTACCGAAATTCTTGTGCGGCCCCTGTTTTCACTTTTTTACCCGGAACTGGCGCTGCTCATCCAGCCGTTGTCAGGGGAATATGCGGGGAGGCGGAG
>JAISJS010000121.1 GCA_031261385.1 Treponema sp. | reverse complement strand
TAATATCAGCCGCTTTTGGTATATAATAAAATTGATGTACACACGAGAAATTCTGCCCCCGCGGGCTTCACCAATAGAGGATGGAAAACTCCTGCAGGGAACGTGGAACAGGGCCTTTGACGAGGTGGATCTTCTGGATGTGCATCGTCCCTATAAATACCCGATTCCCCGGTGGGCAAAAGACTGCCGGATAAAAGAGTGGGAATCTTTTTTGATTCAGGACGATCATTATTACCTTGAGGCCTTTCTTGGCAATGTAAAGCTGTATCGTATGGCCCATGTGTTTCTCTACGACAAGGATACCCATGAGCGCTTTACCTTCAGGAAGGTACTGCCCGGCAACGCCTGGCGGCTTCCCCGCCGTCTTTCCAATGACTCTGTTGAGAGCCGGTCCTACGGCTTTTTTTTCCGTATCCATAACTGGCTGGATGCAGATACCATAAAGCTCGATCTCAACATTGAGGCAACGCGGCGGCGGACCGCTTTTACCGCCCATGTGGAATTCGATTTGGACCGCCGACGGACTACCCCGATGGCGGTCAGCCTTGGCATGTCGGAGCAGCGCGGCCTGTATATGTTTAAGGCGCTGGCCTCAGTGCGGGGGGACATGGTTTTTGGGGGACGGCACATCATCCTGAACCCGGAAAAAAGCAGCGGGATCTTTTATGATTGCAAAGGATTTTATCCCTACCGTATGCACAATATCTGGTGCTCCGGGATGGGTTTTGACGGGGAAAATCGGCGGTATGGTTTCAGCATTGGGGAGAATCAAACACGGGAGACCCACAAAAATAACGAAAACGCCCTGTGGCTGGACGGTGAATTAAGCCCCCTGCCGCCGGTGCGGATCACCATGCCGGGGGGGCTTGAATCGGACTGGATCATTCAGGATGTGGAGGGTATGGTAGATCTGGTTTTTACCCCCCGGGAAAAAATCAGATGCGGGATCAATCTTGTGGTAACAAATACCGAGCATGAAACACCCTTGGGCTATTACAACGGCGTGTTGGTAAGTTCCAAAGGTGAACAGATTCAGGTACGCAATCTTTGGGGATTGGGAGAACGGCTTTATTTACGGGTATAAAAATGGCAAAAAAACCAAAGGCAGTGTATGCGCCGGGTGAATTAAACCGGGTACGCGGAAAATTAGGTGAACTTGACGCAGAGGAAGCCAAACGTATGGCCCAAATTCTCGGAGGCGAGGTGGGCTATGAGCGGAACGAAGAACAGGACAACAGCAAGAAAAAGCGGCCTGTTAAAACCCGGCATGAAACGGTGGAACTTGTCGTCGGCGGCAAGGGCAAAAATTCCGGCAGGGGAACCGGCAGCCGGCCGAAACACCGGGTCGACTTGATAGACTTGGATGAGCATGAGGAAAAGGCCCTGAAACGCTCCCTTCCCCAGAACAAGAAAGGCGACCCGGCGGATGACCCATCGGTTCAGCTTAAGACCGTTTATTTTGAGCGGGTAAAGATGGATCGCTATGCGGCCCAGCCGGAATTTGACATAAAAACAGGAAGCCAGGCGCTGTTATCCATGCTTTCATTTTTCAGCGATCCTCCGGATTATGTGAATGCGCTCTTTGTAAACAAACGGATGAACGAATACTACCGGCGTATTGAACAGTTGGTAACTTCTACCCGCACCCTGTTTCCCCGCAACAATACAAAGCGCAGTGAAAAACTTAAACGGACTTCGCCGTTTGTTTTTTCTATTCTGGATACGATCCGCTACTGGAATATTGAACGCATTACCGGAGACCTGGCGAAAATTCAGGCTCATCCCCGGACTGCCAAAACCACCGAATTTTCCGACATTCTCAGGGCGGTATATAAACCCCTTTTTATCCTGGAGCAGCTGGACGCGGATATCCATATCAAGGGGGCGTACAAACTTCTGTACAAAATATTGTACATAGAAAATCCGATGGAAGCCAAAGATAAGTACCAGGGGTTGATCCGTACCGCTCTGACTTCTTTTAGCGATATCAAGCGGGATGTGCGTTTTCTGCTGTATCCCCTGCTGATGAAACTGCTCTCTGACCGCTGGCTGCCGTATGAGCGGTTCTTTATCGATCGCCGCAACCGGATCATGGCCTTTCTCAACGTTACCGATGGAGACCGTATCAGCCCCGCAGCCATGACGGCGCAGCAGGCGGAAAACGGTGATGTGGAGTCCGGTCCGGTAGAAGAAATAAAAGCCAATGAGACCGGGGAAAAAGGACCGGAGCCGGATCAGGCTGAAGACGAAGATTCCAGCGATCCTGAAGTGATTGAACGGAAAGCCCGGCGGGCCGCCCAGGAAGCCGAACAGAAGGCCCTTGCGCGGGGACTTAATACCCTGGAAACCCTTTTCCCCAAAGCCGGCTGGGACCGGCTTTCAACGTATCCCGATCTGTTTCCATATTTTACCGATATGTTTAGCATGAAAAGAGGCTACGAACTCATTGCCCCGACCGATCCCCTGCTGCAGGCTGCCGTCTTGATGCATGTCCTTGAGGAACTGTTTTTTGCCCTCCGCTACGTCACCTTTGGCGCCGTCACCGGCTCCGACGGCAACCCGAGCCGGGTGGATGATTACCTGGGGAGCATCATCAATAGCTGGCAGCGGTACATTGATGTATCACTTGAAAAAGAGTACCTTCCCCGGCTCGTGGAGTATTGTCACATCCTGGAAAATTCCGCCGAGTCGCGGACTTCGGTCTATGCAAAACGCACCCTGAACGAACTCCATTGGGCCAAGCGGCTCTACTTTTTGCCCTATTACAAATTTGAATCTATTGGCCCCCCGCCGTTTCAAAAAGGCGATACTACCCCGATTTATGGGGAGATCCGGCTGCTGCGCAAGTATCTTACCGCAGTCGCAGTGGGGATTGAACAGGGTACCCGCCGGGGCGGTGCGGAAGCGCTGGCCCCCTGTGACGGCATCGACAACCCCTGGGAACCGTATAATTTTGAGGTCCCCAATCCTGTTTCCATGCGTCTGGATGCCCTTTTGGGACCCAAGAAAAGAACCAACGCCTCCCTCATTTTTTATACCCTGGCGGTTACCACCGTTCTGGATTATCTGGTCAACAACGAAAACAGCTGGGCCTACGAGAACCGACCGGGACCGCTTTTCCGCAGCGTTGACGGAGAGGGATACATGCCCCTCTTTGGAGTAGAAAACAAAATAGACGCCGATGTCATCTTTAAACAGGCCATGAAACAAAGAGACCGGGATCGGGAAGCCGCCGCTAAAAACGGACCCCCGGACGGCGAAATTTAGAATTTGAAAAACATTTGCATAATATGTTATACTAAAACCGGAGGATGTAATGAATCATTTAATCAAAAAGACGGCAATGATTGCCGCAATTTTCGCGTTGCTGGCTATGACATCGGCCTGCAAAAGTACACCGAAATTTTCGGAAATCAAGGACAAGGAATGGAAACTGATCGAGGTCCGTGTCGACTCGGAGAGCATCGGTTATGATCGCAGCAAACTGGAGAATGAATCATTTGGGGACATTTTTACCCTGAAATTCGATGCTGACCGTGTAAGCGGAAAAGGCGCGCCGAACCGTTATACCGCCCCCTTTGAATTGGGCAAAGGCCTCGCCATAACCTTTAAACCGGCCGCCGCTACCCTCATGGCCCCCATACGGGAACCTGAAAAGCTCAAGGAACATGATTTCTTTGCTCTTTTAAGCAATGTATATCAGTGGAACCTGGATCAAGCCAAACACCTGGAATTCTCTACCAAAACAGAAGACGGCAGGGAAGCGGTGATGGTGTTTGAGTGAACCGGCCCCAAAAATAAGTATTACTTAGTGTCTGTCCACAAAGTCGGTTACTTTGCGGACAGACTACGAATGCGCAGAAGGGGGAAGATGTTTTCTTTCCTTCTGCGCCTTATTCTTTCAGATTGACCGCGCAAGCGGTCTTCTTTGCGGTTAAATTTATTGCGAGATCTCTTCGACTATCGTCTCATTAACCGTCATTTTGCCGCTGGTTTCAATATCGCTGTTTTTTACTGTGTTATCGCTTGCACAAGCTCCAAAATACAAGGCCGTACAAAGGGCCGCCGTCAGGAAAACTGTTTTTTTCATTATAAACTCCTCGCTTAGTGTTACTACAAATATACTTAATTATTTTAGTAAAGTAAAATTCACTGTTTACAAAATGCCGTAAAACCGGAAAAATATACAAAATTGTGGTATAAAGGACAAAGGGAGTTCGGGAATGTCGATTGAACAGGTACATGAGTATTTAAGCCGATGGGGCAGGGATAAAGATATCATTGAATTGGACGCTTCCACCGCAACAGTGAACGAAGCGGCGGCAGCACTGGGGGTTATCCCCGCCCGGATTGCAAAAAGCATATCCTTAAAGACCGCAGGGGGCGCCATGGTTGTCGTTACTGCCGGAGACATGAAGCTGGATAACCGCAAATACAAGGACCGTTTCGTGATAAAAGCCAAAATGCTCACCCCCGACGAAGCTCTGCAATATACCGGTCATGCCGTCGGCGGCGTTTGTCCCTTTGCCCTTCCGCCCGGCGTGGAAGTATACCTGGACATCTCCATGAAGCGCTTCCGGACCGTATTCCCCGCATGCGGCAGCGGCAATTCCGCCATTGAACTAACCCTGGCGGAACTGGACGAATACTCCCAAAACAAAGAATGGGTTGACGTCTGTAAGCCGATTGAGGGTGGGGAGTAGGGGGGGAGGTGGCAACTAATTGTTTCACGTGAAACAATTAGTTGCTTGTTCAATCTGCGCTGCCCTGCGGCGCGTACGGTTGCCTAAAGGCAACCTCCCTTTTTGTGTGCGCCAACAGTGTTTGCGCACTCGTGCGCACTTTTGAAATTACCTCACTTATCCAAAAAGGTCAAACTTTCCCAAAAGGAAATCCTCAAGCCCAAAATTTGCGCTTCCGACAGTAAACAGCAGGGCTTGGGGATACTTTTTTTTGAATTCAATGCTACCCCCTGTTTTTTTTACCCTGCCGCTTTTTACTTCTATGGCAGTCAGCTTTTGATTCTTTGTCAGGACAAAGTCTACTTCATCATCACGTTCCCGCCACCAGAATACTTCAAAACCCTCCTCTTTTGATCGTGCCAGCAGGTACGCCCCAACCGCGCTTTCCACAAGATGACCTTTTTTTACCGGATCACCCAAAAGCATTTTACGGGAACTTCCCTGTGAATAAGTCATAAGGGAAGTATCAAAAACCATAAGCCGGGGAGAACTCTTTCTTTCCTGAATTTTTTGGCGGGAATATTTATGCAGACCGCAAAGCATATTTGCTTTTTCCAATAAATCCAAATAATGTGCCAGAGTAACCGTGTTTCCTACATCTGCAAGCTGCCCCATTATTTTTGTATATGACAATTCCTGGGCCGAATAGACTGCGCCAAGATTAAAGAGAGAACGCAGCAGCGCAGGTTTACGTACTTCTTCCATGAGAAGGACATCATTGGCGATAGTCGGTTCTACGATTGAAGTACCGATATACCGTGCCCACCTGTTCTCATCATCTTTTAATACAGAGGCGCCGGGATAGCCTCCAAAAAACAGAAAATCTTCAAGGGTATACCCAAAAGCAGATCGGCACTCGGAATAACTCCAATGCGGGCTGTAAAGTATTTCAAAACGCCCCTGGAGGGATTCCGTAAGCCCCTTGTGAATCAATAAACTGGAGGATCCGGTCAGGATGACCTTCAAAGGTATTTTTTTCCGGCTGTCTTCATCCCAAAATTGCTTGACAATTGATGACCACTGTTTGACTTTTTGAATTTCGTCGATAGCAAAGATAGTCTCCCTGCCTGTCTTTTTTTGCAGCAAACGGGCCTGTTCCCATTCGTTACCAAGCCATTCGGAAGAAGATGCTATAGGGTCATCAGCACTGATATAGTAATAAGGGCTTTTCCCGGATTCCAAGGCCTGGTTTACCGCAGTAGTCTTTCCCGACTGGCGGGGCCCGGTTATGATTTGAATAAATTGTCGTTTTTCATGCATTCTATCCTTCAATTGTTTTACCAACTGCCGCTTAAACATAAAAACCTCCTTTACAGATTACTCATTACATTGAGTAATTTACTCATTATAGTGAGTAAATTGTATATGTCAAGGGAGAATCGAACCTCAACCGGGATCTACTTTTAACCATCGATCACCCGCTGCTTATGATAGCCAAAAAAGAAGGAATAGGTGTCGTGGAATGAAGTATTAAACCCGCCCCTTCCGTTTTCGTTTTTGTTCCCGAACCGCCGCAGTTTTTATCATCGCCTTCATCGGCTCTAAAATATCTTCCGGCAGGACAAGCAGGTCGTTCAGCACATCACGAAAGGGCAGATATTTTGACATATTGTTTGCGGCGTTAGGCCGTCCCATAATCCCGGTGACAAGGTATTCTACGGTAACCCCGAGCGCCCTGGCGATTTTGACCGCAGCATCCGCACGTGGTATATTTTTATTCCCTGACAGATAATGATTTAGTGTATTTACATTAATGCCCGTTTTAGCGGCAAGTTCCTTGACGATTAAGCCCTGATAATCCA
>JAISJS010000353.1 GCA_031261385.1 Treponema sp. | reverse complement strand
TTCACGTGAATTTGTGAGGAGGACGCATGAGCGCCAGGATTAGGCTCAAGAAATTTGGAACCAAAAAACGCCCCTTTTACCGGATTGTGGTTATGGATAAACGGGATCCCCGGGACGGAAAAACTATCGAGGAAATTGGGTATTATCACCCCATCGAAACTGAGGATAAGCAGATCCAATTTGACGAAACCAAGGCCAGAGCGTGGCTTAAAAAAGGCGCCACCGTTACCGACACGGTCCGCTGGATCTTCAATAAAAAGAACGTTACGGTTAAATAAGTATCGCAGCCGGGCTCTTTGGGGCGCCGGTTCAGGCGGTCTTTCAAAAGGTAGTTTGAATGGAAAAAGATCTGGTTGAGTATATTGTAAAATCTCTGGTGGATGACCCCGGGCAGGTGCAGGTCGCCGTTGTCGAAGGTGAAAAATCCACTATTTTGGAGCTCAGGGTGGCCTCAGACGACATCGGAAAGGTGATCGGCAAACATGGCCGTATCGCCAAGGCCATCAGAACCGTTCTCCAGGCCGCCACCGCCAAAACCGGCAAACACACGGTTCTGGAAATTTTAGATTGAGGTATTTTCAAAATAACCAATTTTGAAAATACCTCAGAAAACCCCTCAATCTTGACCGAACAATTTGTTGTTGCTTTGGTAGGCGCCCCTTTCGGGGTCAAGGGCTTTGTCAAAGTTAAACCCCTCTCCGGCGAAATCGATCATCTTCTGCCCCTTAAATCAGTTTTGCTGCGTCAAAACGGCAAGACCAAAGACATCGAAATTGAAGAGAGCGCCCCATCTTTTCCCGGCCTCGTGATGAAATTTCACGGTTTTGACAGTCCGGAGGCGGCAAAAGCCCTGAGCGGCGCCGAGCTGGTGACTGATCGGGAACATGCCAGCCCCCTTAAACCCGGTGAATACTATGTTGAGGACCTCCGGGGCCTGGCGGTAAAAAACGGCGATACCGGGGATATTATTGGGCATATCACCGATATTATTGAGGGCGGAGGCGGAGATCTCGCGGAAATTAAGCTTTTGACCGGCGGCGAACGTAAACTAGTCCCCTTTAGAAGTGGTTTTTTTAGTGAAATTCAACCTGAAAAAGGGAATTTAACCCTTCTTCAACCATGGGTTCTCGAATGAAATATACCGTACTTACCCTTTTTCCCGAAATCACCGACGCTTTTTTTGCCAATTCAATCATGGCAAAGGCGGTAGATAAGGGTATTATTACCTATCAGGTAATAAATATACGGGATTATGCTCAGGACAAGCACCACACCTGTGATGACGCGCCCTACGGCGGCGGACCGGGTATGCTGATGCTCAGTGAACCTTTGGGCCGGGCGCTGGAGGCTGCAGGGGCCAAAAAAGGTGTCAGTCACCCTTTTAAGCCGCGGGTTATATACCTTACTCCTTCGGGGCGGCCGTTTAATCAGGCGCTGGCGAAGGAATTGGCTGGCGAGGATGAGCTGATTCTGCTGTGCGGGCGCTATGAGGGAATCGATCAGCGGATCATCGACCGGTATGTTGATGATGAAATTTCCATCGGGGACTATGTGCTTTCTTCCGGGGAGGCGGCGGCCCTGGTTATCATTGACGCCACATACCGGCTCGTGGACCAGGTGATTACCTCGGAATCTTTGGACGAAGAGAGCTTTTCCGGGGGACTTTTGGAGTATCCCCAGTTTACACGCCCGGAAGTTTATGATACAATGAGAGTTCCCGAGGTTCTGCTTTCCGGGCACCATGCAAATATCAGGCGGTGGCGTCTTGAAAAACGGGTTGAAAAAACCCTTGCCCTGCGACCGGATTTGATTCGGCGGGGGGAGGAAGCGGGTCTCTTTGATGAGGAAACCGTTAGCATTATAGAGGAGTTGCGGAAAAATGAACGAAATAAAGGCGATTGAAGCCGCCCAAATGAAGACCGAACTTGACCAGTTCAAGGTAGGAGACACCGTAAAGGTTCATTTCAAAATTGTCGAAGGCAAAAATGAACGTATCCAGATCTACGAAGGTCTGGTCATTGCCATAAAGAATTCACGGATTGGCAAGTCCTTTACCGTGCGGAAAAATTCCTACGGTGTCGGCGTTGAGCGGGTATTCCCGATTCATTCACCCCGCATTGCGAAAGTTGAAGTGGTCCGCCCCGGAAAAGTCCGCCGTGCCAAGCTGTACTATATTCGGGAGAAGATCGGCAAAGCCGCCAAAATCAAGGAACTTATTGGTCACAAAGGTTCCAAAGCCAAGGCTGCCCCTGTCCAGAATTAAACCTGTCAATAAAAATAAACAGGAAGAGTAATTAACCACAAACTCCCCCGCGAAAGCGGGTTCTTCAGAAGGCGAATAAGGGGAAGAAAAGAAAATAGGTATAGATAGTTCTGTCTTTTGCTTTTCTTATTCCTTTGCGCGCCTTCTTCGCCTTAGCGGTTGAAAATCTTTGTATTCTTATTTTGATGAAAATTACCGGTCACGGTATTCCAAATACAGTTAAACCTGAAATCTCCGGTAAAAATGCTGCTGTTAAACAGGTCCCATCACCTTCAATTCCTTCGGGTTTGAATTCTCAATCCAAACCCACGCCGCAGCCTGTTACCGCCCGTTCCTCAATTTTTACCACATTGGGCCTTCCTGCCGATAAACTTTCCGCGGCGCTGGTTGCGTTTGTTAAATACTTTTCGCTGCCGTTAGACCCCGCGCTGCTGGCAAAACTCCGCCGGGACGTTCTGCGTGCCCAGGCAGCCTCCAACCCGGCTCCTTCGGCAGAAAAAAACGGCGGCCCGGGAGCGCCGCTCAGGGCGTCGCTTGGAGCTCTGCTTAGGGCGCCGCCCGGTGAAGCGCTGTCCCCAAAAGCCGCATTATCGCAGGGAGCTTTGGCTTCACAGGAGACTCTGTCCCTGGCGGCAGCGGCTGCCGCGGATAAGGGCGCCGCTTTGACCCCAAAAGGCCTGGAAAACTATGCCCTGTCTTTGACCGGGCTGTCAGAGACAGGGCAATTTGAAGTAGACCCGGACGGAAACAATGGCGCAGGCGGCAGGCCTGACAACGGCGGATCAGAAGCAGGCGCAGGCGGCAGGGCCGGAGATACGGAAAAAGAGGCTGAAAATTCCCCGGAGATCGATGAACTGAAAGAAAGAATCGGCGCTATCAGTGAAAAGAACCCCCTGTTGAATCTGCTGAACCGCTTGCCCGGAAAAAACGGACAGCGCTGGGTGGTACTTCCTTTTTCGTTCACCGAGGGGGAGGCTGAATACCGGGTTTCACTGCGGGTTTTGCTGCGGGAAACGCCGGCAAAATGGCCCGGCGGGGACATTTCACCGAAAGTCCGGGCAGATCGCATGGCGCTGGATATTTCAACCGGAGAGCGGCGGCGGCGGTTCAACCTGGAACACAAAGAGGGGGATTCCCACGGGAACGTTTTTTCCCGGCTGGAGCTACTTGTTTGGCCGCCTGAGAAGAAACGGGCGCTGGATGCTCTGCAAAAAACTCTTGCCGACGCTTTTCAGTTTCAATCGGAACAGATTATTGTGAAAAATGATTCGGAATTCCCTTCATTTAAAGAATTCAGCGGGGATGAAGTATTGCCTTATGTAAATAAAGAGGTGTAACATGGAAGCGGGGAAAACAGCTTCGGCAATCGCCTACAGCCCTGAGGATCCCGCCCCACGGCTTATCGCCGCAGGAAAGGGCCGGGAAGCTGAAAGGATCATCGCCGCCGCAGAGGAGGCAGGGGTTGCCATAGTGGAGGACCCCGCTCTGGCGGCTTTATTGGACACGGGAATCAAAATCGGCGATACTATACCTGTATGGTGTTGGGAAGCAGCGGCAAAAATATTGTCATTTGTACTCATGAAGGATAAAGGATGAAGAAAATAGCGGTTAAAACCTTACAACCGGGCCTTACGTTTTCGGAACCGGTTTACATTGAGGGTAATAATCTCCTTGTACCCGCAGGGGTTGCCATCAGAAAAAAAGACATTGAGCGGCTCAATTCCTGGGGCATAGAAACAGTTGAGACTGACGGTGAAGCCCAGGCTATCATTGCGGAAAAGCCGAAAAAAGTCCCCGGGGCAGAAGCGGCAAAGCCCGCAGAAGCCGATAACGCGCCTGCGGAACTGTCTTCGGCGGAGAATGAAGCGGAACAGAGTGTTCCTGCCGCAAAACCCAAGCCGAATCTGCTTTCCCTGACCGAAGTTCAGGAAAATGCGGGGGCCTACCGGAGTTATACAGAGCTTATTGAACAGCTTGATATTGTTTTTACCAATATTTCTGAAGGAGTGTCCATAGAAGCGCGATCCATCGACAACATCAGCTCCCGTCTGCTTCAGGCAGTCAGGGATCAGCGGGACAGTTTTATCGGCTACATTCTGGGCGGGGAAGTAACGGGTCATGAGATGGCCAAAAGTTCGGTAAATGCCGCAATCCTCTCCGCATTGATAGCCCAGGAACTCAAGCTCCCCAATCATAAGATTATGCAGATTATCACCGGCGCCCTGCTCCACGATGTGGGGATGCTCCGCCTGCCCAAGGACATACTCGACAAGCGGGGCGGGCTTTCCGAAGCGGAACTCCAGCGTATGCAGGCTCATCCGCTCTACACGCATAAAATTGTCGCCAAGGAACTCCTGTACCCCGAAGATGTGGGGCTTATCGCCATTCAGCACCATGAACGCTGGGACGGGGAAGGCTACCCCCGGCGTATCTCCGGCAGCGCTATCGACATGGGGGCGCGGATTGTTTCCGTCGCCGACGCCTTTGAGGCAATGGTCAGCCAAAAGTCCTACCGTAACTCGATGGTAGGCTACCAGGCCATGAAGAACCTCCTTTCCGACAATTCCCGGCGTTTCGACCCGGATGTGCTCAAGGCGTTTATTCAGACCATGGGAATCTACCCCATCGGCTCGATCATTCTGCTTAATAACGGGGCTCTTGCCAGAGTGACCGAAGTCCACGGCGACGCTCCGCTGCGCCCGAAAATCCGCGTGTTGGTGGACGAATTCGGTAAGACCTTTAAGCAGGAAGAAGGCGATCTTATCGACCTTTTAACCGAAAAAAGCCTTTTTATTGCCAAAGCCGTTGATCCCAAGGAAATCGCCAAGAAATGAGCAGGGCCGGCCTGGGCCGCAGCCTCGGGCAGGATGGTGAGGACAAGGCGGCGGCGGCGCTGGAAAAAGCGGGAATGCAGATTATCACACGGAATTTCCGTTCCAAACGCGGCGAGGTTGATATTATCGCCCTGGATGGGGAAACGCTGGTGTTTATCGAGGTAAAAGCATGGTCCGCCTACGGGATTGAAAACCTCCGGTACAGCATCGATCATAAAAAACAACAGCGAATTATCGAAACAGCTAAGTATTTCATTGCGTCCCATCGAAAATATAATGAGATGACAGTACGTTTTGATGTGGTTTTTGTCGGACCGGAGCCGGAGGGCCTTACCCATCTTGAATCAGCCTTCATGGAGCGTGTATGATAGTATCTGGGACAGAGAACCGGATGAGGGCCTCTGAATTAGAGCAGCTGCGAACTAAAATAAACAATCAGGATTATCTGTATGAAGCGATTCAACGGATAGCGCTGGTGTTGAGCAATGAGCTTCTCGATATTTCCCAGGGAGGACTGTACAATGAGCGGCAGCGGAAAGGGCGGAGATAATCGCGGGAACAACCGCAGGAAGTCCTTTAAACACCGGGAAAGGGAGAACGATGCCTCGGCGCATGCCTCGGCACATGCCGTCGCACATGCCGGTACAAACACCGGCGCAAATACTGCGGCAAAAGCCGGAGACCCTGCGCGATATGACAAGAACCGCGGCGGCTTTTTTGAACGTCCCCGCTGGGTTCCGCCGAAAATGTCCACCGATCCCCTGCCTGCGCCGGACTGCCCTTATTGCGGTAAGCCGATAAAGGATATTTCCGCCGCCGTTGCCGATAAAAGCTCAGGGGCGCCGGTTCACTTTGACTGTGTTATCGCCCGGATTAGTGAAGGGGAACCCCTCGAAGCTGGAGACACGGTAAGCTATATAGGCGGCGGACGTTTTGGGGTTATCCATTTTGACAATCCTGCGGAAAACCGGAATTT
>JAISJS010000316.1 GCA_031261385.1 Treponema sp. | reverse complement strand
CGATACTTCACCGCATACGGCTAAATCTGCTTCCGGTGAATATGCCATCGAAGGCGGGGCGAGCGTATTTTTCGGAGGCCTGGAATTCAGGATGAAAGACGGGGATGATGACCGCGGCTTTGCCCTGATCGATGCCGCCGAAGGCCGGCAGGCGGCGCTCCCCGAGGTGATGATTTTGTCGGGCGAGGCTGCCCATTTCCGCCTGCCCGGCGGTTCCGAACTTGATTTTGTCGCCCAATACACCGGCGGCGCCCGTGAACTGCGTATTTCCGCAATATTTGCCCCGGGCGTTTCCGGCCTGGAACTTCCCTATAAACCGTTACGGACTTCCCGTATCCGGGAAAATGGGGATGGTCAGCGTACGTTCATAACCGACGGCGTTAGTTATAATTTTGGCCATTCTACCCAGGGCGAAGAAAACGGGCTCCTTATCCTTAAACCGGACGGACAGGCCATTTCCTACCGGGCCGCCCCCGCAAAGAAAACCTTCTCTCCGGAGGACTTTGCCATTGCACAGGCCCTTACCCGGAATTCCTACAACGAGGCGCTCACCCGCTGGCGGGATCAGAATTTTTCTGTCTGGAACCGGATCATTTCCGGGCAGAATGACGAAGACATGGTTATCGCCTATTCAGGTGAGGCGGCGCGGCGGGGCAATTACAAGGCCGCAGTTTCGGCAGTGCCGCCGGCTTTTCTGGATGGTTCTGCGCGGACCTTTGAATCATCGGTGTATTTAGGCGGCATGACGGCGGCGCTCACATCCTTTACCGCATCTGAGCGGGAAAAGATCAGCCGCCTCTCCCGTTTGATCAATGATAAATCTCCGGAGTTTATCCGGGAGCCCCATGTGTTTGAATACTTTGGCGTCCGGGGCTATGGAAACTTTATTGATGACGGGGCGGAACTTGTCCGGTCAATCGATCCTGCCACATTGGCGCTGGAAGCAGTCCCGGGAATTTTTGAGGGCTGTCTGGATATGAAGCAGTTCCGCTCTCACGGGGAAAATCCTTTTGAGCGGCTTACCAATCAGGCCTGCTATGTGGTATCCGAGAACATTCGCAAATCCGAAGACGGCACAAAAGTTTTTGTTTTTCGGGGAAATAGCGCCGATATTGAATTTAACCTCCGGCTCGGGAAGGCGCTGTTCCTCTGGGCGGATGATACGGGCAGCAGCAGCTGGGCGGCAGTGGGCCGGTCACTGGTGCTGTCGGCGCTTTCCCTGTCGGATGGAACCGGCGCCGTTCCGGCAGACGTTACCCTGTCCGAAGCAGGGGACATCAGCGAAGCGGGCGGCAGCCGGATACGTTCTGCCCGGCTCTACCGCATACTTGCTCCCGGTGAGTATGCTCCCCGTGCAGCCGGTATCGGTTCCGGGGTAAACGGTCTTTGGACCTGGACTGCCGCAGGCGCGGTGAGCGCTTCACAGGAGAACAATGTTTTGGATATCACAGTTAATTTTCCCCAGGGTGAAACACATTACATGATGATCCGCGGCGTGCGTCCCTTTACCAAAATTCAGCTTTACAATATTGATTACCGCACCGATCCGCAGTTTGAGCGGTACGATTCATCGGGCTGGATTTATTCGATGCAGGATCAGGTACTGGTTCTTAAAATGAAGCACCGCAGTACCGCGGAGCATATCAGAATTTTTTATTAACGGATGATGAGGCGATGAGGCGATGAGGCAAATGAAAAAGAACCCTGCAGGCCCGGCGGTAATTTGCGCCATTGTTCTTGTTCTTTCAGGCTGTGAACAAAAGGAACCTGTCTCGTTTGCTGATCTGCCCCGCGATCAATGGGAACTCCTCCCCATGCCCGCCCCCGATCCTGCGTTTTTCCCGGAAGAGGAAAATGTACTGACCTCCGCTTCGACGTTTTCCTCCCCCCGGTCTACCGCTCCGTATTCTCAAGGCCTTACCCTGGGGGATCTGCGCGGACAGCTTCCCGCCTTTGGCGTGTATTTTCCCGAGCTCAACCCGTCAAATTATCAGAAGATCGATGCCCATGTACTGCGGAGCATGGACGTGGAACAATATTACATTTCGTACCTGTCCGGCGAAAAACTGTACAAGGCAGGGGATTACGAAAAATCAATAGCGGAATTTTCCCATGCCATAAAACTTAAAGCCGATTATACGGAGGCGTATGTTTACCGGGGAAACGCCTACCGCAAAAGAAAAGAGTATGATAGGGCGATAGAAGATTATAACCGTGCGATCCGGTACAAAAACAACCTTGCGGAAGTGTACAACTATCGCGGTTATGCGCATGGGGAAAAAGGCGATTATGAAAAGGCGGTCAGCGATTATACCCAGGCAATCAAACTTGACGCCAATTATGCGGACGCTTATTTTAACCGCGCCTATGCTTATGATGAAAAGGGCGATTACGATAAAGCCATCACCGACTATACACGCCTCATTGCGCTGGAACCGAAAAATGCAGCCGCCTACACCAAACGCGGAAACGCCTGGTACCGCAAAGGCGACTACGATGCGGCGATACGGGAATACACCCAGGCCATCGCCCTCAAACCCGATTACGCCCTGGCCTATTTCAACCGCGGCATCGCCTGGCAGCGGAAAGAGGATGTCTCGCGGGCGGAAGCGGACTTTGCCATGGCGGAGAAATTTAATCCGAAGAAGGATTAACCGCAAAGGACACGAAGGCGCTATTACTAAGACATTGCTGCTCATATTTGCAAATCGGAACGGATATTGGGCAGTAATCAATCCTGAGCATAGAAGCTAGTGTTCTGTAATAGTCAAATGACATAAAAAAGAAAAATGAAGAGAAACCGCAGAGAACACGGAGTAGGCGCAGAGGACGCGGAGAATACCAAATAAACTTTAAATTCTCTTGTTTTCTCCACTCCGCGCTCTCCGCGTTTGCACGCTTTCGCGTGCACCCCTCTGCGCTCTCTGTGGTTTGTATTTCTTTGAATTTGGGATTACTAGCAAGTGAAAAATCCCCAAAAAACACCTAACTGTCGGCAAAACTCTATACTCCGGTTGTTTTTTTAATGTCGGGCGTGGTATAATAACACCAT
>JAISJS010000252.1 GCA_031261385.1 Treponema sp. | reverse complement strand
AATCTGCACCCAGGGGTTTTCCTGTCCGTCGGCGACGCCGGTCTTCAACGCCATGTAGAGGTCATTGAAGGGAATTGAAACCGTACTCGCACCAAAGGCTTTAAGGGTCCGGTCAACCGTATCCAGGCCGTTGGTACGGATTTTAAGACCCGCAAAATCCGCAGGCTTTGTGATCGGATGCTTGCTGTTGGTAAAGTTCCGGAAACCGCCCGCATCGCCGATACCAAGAATGACAGTACCGGTTTTTTTGGAATCCTCGGTTATCTTCTTTGCAAAATCCGAGTTCACGAGCTTCAGGGCCTGCTCGGAAGTGTCGTAAAGGAAAGGCAGGGAGAAAATTATCATCTTCGGCAGGAAGTCGGTCTGCCCGCCCCGGAAACCCTGAATAACGCCGGAAGAGACCTGTTCAAGCATTTCCTTTTCGGTTCCAAGCTGACCGGCCGGATAAATAGTCACCTTAATACCGCCGTTGGTCTTTTTTTCTACTTCGTCCTTAAACCACACAAGGGAAACCTGACGCGGATTTTCCACCGCCAGCACATGGCCTATCTTCATATCGAAGACTTTCGCCGTAGATCCGCCGGCTGCGCTGCCGCCAGCCGTACCGCCCTGCTGACCGCCGCCGGCGAACAGCCCGTAACACGAAATTGCCAAAACCATTAACACCATTATGGAACGTTTCATATATTCCTCCTTAAAGAATGTTTTTTCAAAATATTATGGATTTTTACTCTATTTTGATTTTTTGTAAAAAATATTTAACATTTCTTCGCGTACTGAGTTTTCCGTCAATTCAGACAATTTAAAACCGATGAAATGCAAACTATTTTTTAATAATTACAAAAAAAAACCAAAAGATGGCTTTACCATCCTACTCACTGTAGTCTTTACGGAGGAATTATGACTTCAAAAGAAAGGATTATAACCGCACTGAACCACAAGGAAGCGGATCGCGTACCTCTGGATATTGGCGGTACCAATTGCACGGCCATGCATGAAATCATCGAAACCGGCCTCAAGAAAAAACTAGGCCTTAAAGATCACGGAACCGTGGTAAAAGCCCGTTACTTGGGAGCCGCAGTACCTGACGAGAGCATCCTTGAATACTTCGGCGCAGATACGGTCAGCATCTATCCCAATGAAACCCGGCCCTGGATTGACAACGGAGACGGAACCTTTATTGACATGTGGGGACTTCACCAGCAGAAAAATCCTGACGGATATTACTACAATGTATGCCGCCGTCCCCTGGAAGATGCAGAGAGCATTGAGGATATTGAGGCATACCAGTTTCCGGAGCCGACGCCCTACATGCTTGAAGGCCTTCGTGAACGGGCATTAAAAAACAGCGACAAGTACCTCATCCTGGAAGGTTTTCGGGAGCCCTTGTTTGGCATGGCTTCATGGCTGCGGGGCACGGAAAATTTTTATATAGATCTTGCCTCCAGAGACGGAATGATTGTTGCGCTGCTAGACAAACTGCTTGCGGGGCATACCCGGATACTTGATTACCTTATGAATGAAGTAGGCGATTTAATAGACATGGTAAAATTCGCCGAGGATCTGGGCTCTCAAATCAGCATGCTCATATCGCCTGCCATGTACCGGGAAATAATCAAACCTTACCAGGCCAGGTTATATGGCCATGTGCATGAAAAATATAATAAAAAAGTGATGCTGCACTCTTGCGGCGCCATACGGCCTATCATCAACGACTTTATCGAAATCGGCGTTGACGCGCTGAACCCGGTACAAATTTCGGCAAAAGACATGATCCCGGAGGAACTTAAAGCAGAGTTTGGCGACCGTATCGTTTTCTGGGGCGGCGGAGTCGATACCCAGGATGTTCTTGTGCATGCCGCCCCGGCGGAAGTAAAGCAGCAGGTAAAACAAAACATAAACGCATTTAAAAAAAGCGGCGGCTATGTATTTGCCCAGGTTCACAACATTGTACCCGGCGTGCCGCTTGAAAATATAATCGCCATGTATGAAGCGTTCCATGAAAACGCCGCATATTAAACACATTTATTTATTGGAGGATTTTATGAAAATGAGAATTGCAAAACTTACCGCAGTCGGGAAAATCGAACTTGGCGAAGGCCCGCTTCCAAAAATAAAAAAAGAAACCGACATTCTGGTCAAGGTAAAAGCCGTAGGTATCTGCGGTACCGATGTACATATTTTTCAAAGCGGCAGGGCGGATGTCAAACTCCCCCGTGTCATGGGACACGAACTTTCAGGAATAGTGACCGAAACCGGTAAAGGCGTAACAAAGCTGAAAAAAGGCGACCGCGTTGTCCTCGATCCCGTCTTTGCCTGCGGCAAGTGTCCGGTCTGTAAAAAAGGCCACAAAAATGTCTGCGCCGATGTCAAATGCTTCGGCGTTCAGATGGACGGCGGCTTTCAGGACTACATCGTTGCAGGCGAAGATTCGCTGTACAAGATTGCGAAAAACGTAAGCTTTGAACAGGCCGCCCTGGCGGAGCCCTTCTCCATCGCCGCCAACATCAATGCCCGTGTCGGAACAGGCCCCGGAGATTTGATGGTGATTATCGGATCAGGAACCATCGGGCTTGTGACCCTTCAGGTCGCCAAAATGCTGGGCGCAAAAGTCCTCATAAGTGATGTAGAAGACGCAAAACTTGAAGCGGCAAAAAAATGCGGCGCCGACAAGACCGTCAACTCAAAAGAAAAAGACCTCGCCAAAGCGGTAGAAGCTTTTGCCCCGGGCGGCGCCGATATAGTCCTTGACGCCGTAGGCGTTTCTCCCCTGACAGAACTCTCCTTTAGTTTCGCAGCCCCCACAGGCCGTATCGGTATCATCGGCTTTGACGCCAAACCCGTCTCAATTCCCCCGGTGAATATCACAAAAAAGGAGCTTACCATAGTCGGCTCCCGGATGAACAACCACCGCTTCCCGGCAGTCGTAAAATGGTTCAAGGAAGACAAACTCAACATCGACCTGCTCATCTCCCGCAGATACCCGGTGGAGGAGATTCAAAAGGCTTTTGAAGAGACCATCGCAAATGTAAAAAACAACATTAAAACCCTTATTTTGTTTTGATCCGTTGCGGCAGGGCGGTACAATATGGGCAGAATCACCAGCGGAGAAGCAGTGCAAAAAAATACGCCCCTCATGATCTACCGGGAGCTGAAAGCCGAGATCCTTGATTTGACCCTGCCGCCCGGAGCCGTGATTTCCGAAAATTCAATATGCGAAAGATTTTCGGTTTCCCGCACCCCGGTACGTTCGGCCTTTCAGCGCCTTTCCGATACCAGGTTTATCAAGATCATCCCATATAAAGAAATAACGGTCACTCTTTTAAATTTAAGCCAGATAAAGCAGATGATTTTTATGCGCCTTGCCATAGAATCCATGATCATCAGAAACTTTATTGATACCATGGACCCCTTTGTTATCGAAAAAATGCGCTACTTTATGCGCACCCAGACTCTGCTGCTCAAAACAAATTTTACACCCCGCGATTTCTTTGACAACGATTCGGGATTTCACCG
>JAISJS010000244.1 GCA_031261385.1 Treponema sp. | reverse complement strand
AAGCGGCAGAACCACAACACGGGTCACGCCCCCCATCCGGTACGAAAGGCTCGTGTCGAGTATATCAACGCTGGTCGCCCCCAAATGAACCAAAGGGGCAAGTTCAACGGGAACCTTTGTTTTAAGCACGTTTACGAGGGCGCGTATATTGTGCCGGGTTTTTTCTTCTTCGGCATAGACCTCCGCGCTGTCCACCGAGGCAGCGGCCTTTTCAAGCGCCTCCCGGTGAGCGTCCGTCATTTTTCCCCGAACGGTCAAATGCGCGGCAACCAGGGCAATCTCGGCCTTTACACAGGCGGCGACAGAGGCTTCCTCGGAAATCCACGGAACAAGTGAATTGAACAGCGGTTCTTCGGATACGGAATAACGGTGATCTATAGGAGAGATATTCTGAAAAATATTTCGTGACGCTATCGGGGCTTCCATATTGAAATATAGCATAAATTGAAAAAGTATGTCTAGATATTAATATGGAGAAATAAATGAAAGTTTTGGTGTATGGTTCACTTAACATCGATTTAATTTTTTCTGTTGACCATATTGTCCGCCCCGGTGAAACGATCAGCTCAAGCGCCCTGGAAAAAGGCGCAGGCGGCAAAGGCGCCAACCAGGCGGCGGCCCTCGCAAAGGCGGGCATGACCGTATACATGGCGGGAAAAATCGGCTCTGATGGGGAATTCCTTTTAGACCTTCTTCAATCCTACGGGGTGAATACTGATCATGTCGCCCGCTACGAAGGGGCCACCGGTCAGGCGCTCATTCAACTGGATAAAGATCACCAGAATTCGATTGTGCTTTTTGCCGGTGGAAACGGGGTAATACAGCCGGAAGAAATTGACAGCGTTCTTGGCTGTTTTGGCGAAGGTGATATCATCGTTCTGCAAAACGAAATTACCCAAATATCAGAAATTATGAAACAGGCGAAAAAGCGCGGCCTTAAAATCTGCCTTAATCCATCGCCCTTTGATGAAAAAATTGAAGCGCGTCCGCTTGATCTGGTTGATATATTTTTTGTCAATGAGATTGAGGGCGCCGCACTTGCCGCTCTTGAAGTACCGTCAGTTCCGCTTGCACCATTTGCCCTTTCATTATATCTGTCAGAAATTTTTGACCGTCTTATCGATCGTTTTCCCAACGCAGAGATAATTTTAACGAAAGGCAAAGACGGCGCATTTTATGCCGGCGGAAAAAAACGCGCAAGGGGCGAAATCATCGATACTCCTGTCGTTGATACCACCGGCGCAGGGGATACCTTTACCGGGTATTTTATCGCGGCGCGATCAAAAGATTTTTCCATTGAAGAAAGCCTGGATATCGCCTGTAAAGCCGCGTCCATCGCCGTATCACGGAAGGGGGCTATGCAGTCTATACCGTTTAAGGAAGAAGTGTTTTGATTCGCTGATGACGCTACTTTTTTCGCTCAAGCTTTTTTTGGGTTTCTTTGATACTCGCAATATAGGCCATTTCCACGGGTGATAGGTTCACCAATTTTCCAAAAAAATTATTCCAAAAAAGCTATAAAAAACCTGACATTTGTTGTATACTTTAGGTATGGAAATCAAACTATTTGACGGTGAGAAATCATCGGCTGGCAAGCCGCTCGTCCGCCTTAATCCGCTCAATGATTACCTTTTTTTCAAGGTTATGGGAGAAAAGGGCGATGAACTACAACTCCTGGCATTTCTGAATGCCGTACTTAAACGGTCCGGCAGTAACAGACTTGTTTCCGTGGAAATTCTTGAAAACAAGACCTTTACCGCAGAGGTTATTGGCGATAAATCCAGTATATTGGATATTCGTGCAGTTCTGGAGGATAAAACAAGGGTCAATATTGAGGTCCAATTGCGGAATTTGGGAAACATGGATCGCCGGAGTCTTTTTTACTGGAGCCGTGAATATACCCGAAGCCTTGAAGCCGGAAAGGATTATCTTGAACTTCCCAATGTGATAGCCATAAATATCGTCAATTTTGAGTTTCTGCCGACGGGTGGTTTTCATACCAGTTTTCATCTTTGGGAAGACACCGACAAGGCGTTTATGCTGACGGATGCACTGGAAATACATTTTGTGGATATGGTAAAATTCAGGGCGTTACAGAAAAAAGATATACAAAACGATACTTTGCACCGGTGGCTGTCATGGTTTGACAAGGACAGTTCGCCGGAGCTTGTTGAGGAGGTAGTAAAAATGGATGCCGCTATTCAGAAAGCGCAGGAACGGGTGGATTATGTTTCAATAGACAAAGAAGCGTTACGTGCATATCAAATGCGGGAGATGGCCCTGTCGGATTTCACCAGCGGAATGAATCATGCAAAACGAGAAGGGAAAATTGAGGGGAAAATTGAAGGGAAAATTGAGACACAAAAAGAAATTGCCCAAAATTTGAAGAGGATCGGTGTATCAAAAGAGCAAATAGCTGCCGTTACAGGACTTTCTGCAGAGGAACTTGAAAAACTGTGCTGAATCAAGGGATTATGTTAATATAAACAGCAACAGAAAAGAATATGTTGATTTTCCTTCATGTTATCCATATTCTTATTTCCCCTTCTTTTCCGTAACCGTCCTGTGCTGCGGAGCGTTGTACCATGCAGGTAACTTCTGCCCTTTATCAGTTCCATTTGCTTGATCGTCCGTTGGGCGGGGGGCTCTGTTTGAAAGAACCCGTTTGTTTAACCATTCTATTGCAGTATCTGCGTCGCCCCAAACCGTTTCCATTTGCCTGGCCAGTTCAAAATCACCATTGACCAATTGCAGTAATTTCCCAAAGTTGGCTGTGTTCGAAATGTTTTCGTTATCCATCTTTGCCCTTTACTTTGCGTCATTCAGTCGGTAACCACCAGCCTCTTTGACCACATTGCCGATTGCAGGAAAGGTCAGGTGCATTCCGGCGATGGGAATATTGTTTGCCGCCGCATATTCCAAAACCTGTTTGCGTATCGCCGCAGCGGCCGCCGGATCGGTGTCGTAAGTAACCGATACATCGGGCAGGGGAAACTGTATCGTTTGGGCGTGCATAATATCACCCCAGATAAGGAGCTTTTGTCCGGAAGATTCCAACTGAAAAAGCGTGTGACCCGGCGTGTGGCCAAAAGCAGCGATGGCAGTGATACCGGGGAGCAGGTCATTCAGTTTTGATCCGAGCTCGCCGGGGAGAAATGTTTTTACCCGTGTTCCGTAGGGGGCAAGAGCCGCAACGGCGCCCTGGCTCACATTTGTTTTGGTCCAATATTCTTTTTCCTGCTCTGCCACATACACATCTGCTTTTGAGAAAAGCGCCGTGCCGTCTTTCTGGAGGCCGCTGAAATGATCGCCGTGCAGATGGGTGATCAGGACGGCATCAATTGTATCGGGGCTGACCCCAAGGGTTTTAAGGCTTTCAAAAAGTGTCGTGCCGAAGCCGGTATCTACCAGAATGGTCTGCTCCGGTGTACGGATTAAAAACGTGTTGGTCTCGGATTGATAGACGCCGCCTGCAATATATTTACCCAGCGCCTCTTCATCTGCGCCGATGAGGATAGCAGCCCTTCCCTGTCCCTTGTTTTCAATCAGGGTATATACTTCAAAATGACCCAATTGAAATTTGAAAATATTTTCGTTCAAGACAGAACCTTTCCCAATGGGCTCGTCAGCGATCCCGGCGCCAAAAGCGGGAGCCGCCATAACACCCAAAAGAATACCGTAGAGTAAACTGCTTTTCATTTTATGCCCCCGTTTGAACAAATAAACAAATCTTTATACATCATAAACAGTCCTGTCTTTTTTATCAAGGTGTGGTAGTATGTTTTGATGACCGAAACGACCCAGCATATTATTGACGCTATACGCTCTGTGCCAAAAGGCAAGGTGTCCTGTTACCGCGATATTGCCTTTGCCGCAGGGCTCCCCAACGGCGCCCGTCAGGTTGCGCGTGTGCTTCATTCAATGTCGGAAAAGTATGATTTACCCTGGCACCGTATTATCAGAGCTGATGGTTTTATCGCGCTGGAAAGCGGCAGCGGCAGAGAGCTGCAGATGAAGCTGCTCCGTTCCGAGGAGGTGAAGGTTTCCAAAACAGGGTGGGTTGATTTGGGGAAGTTTGGGGGGTGAGGAGAAATTTTTCAAATTTTCTTCCAAAATTCTTCATATTCTTAAAATATTTTAGTTGTTTCTTTGTCTACATAAGTAAGGGGTTATATATGAGTAAACATTCAAAACCATTTTATGTTTTTTCCGGTATTGCGGGATTTCTGGCTACGGCGGCGGTTTTTAGTACGCTTGCATGGCTGTTGTGGAATGCCTTATTACCGGGACTTTTTGGACTACCGGTACTCAGCTGGCTGCAAACGCTGGGTATTTTTGTGCTTTGCCGGGTTTTATTCGGCGGGATGACCAGCGGATTCCGCGGCGGTACTTTTGACCGGGGCGGCAGGAAGCGGGAAAATCTTTTCCGGGACCGCTGGGACGCAATGTCCGAAGAAGAACGGCAGCATCTTGCCGAAAAAATCAAACGCCATCACGGCTTTGATCCGAGGGGCGGCTGTGAAGGGCGGTGTGGTTTTGGCGCTTGGGACAAATCCGGCGCAGGAAACGAAACCGGTACGCAGGAAAAGGCAGACACAAAGAAGGATGATGCGGACTAGAAGTCCGTAAACAGACCATGCCGCAGACGACTGTTACACAAACGTTTAACTCTTTTCGTGACAAGTTGTCAAGTTTCATCGGCAAGCGGGTGCCGCGTATGGAAGATGCGGAAGATATTCTGCAGGAAGTCTTTTATCAATTTGTCAGGATAAGCGAAATTGGCGAACCAATTGAACAGCCTGCAGCATGGCTGTATCGCGTAACACGCAACCTCATCATCAACGGTTACAAAAAAAAGAAGGAAACGCAATATCCGCTTGTAAATTATGATGATGAGGATGATGAGGATGGCGCAAATTTTCTTGATGAAATTGAAGATATTATTTACGGCGAAGAAGCGACGCCGGAAACCGAATATCTGCGCTCACTTATTTTGGATGAAATTAAGGCCGCAGTAAATGAACTTCCGCCGGAGCAGCGCGAAGTTTTTGAATTAACAGAATATTACGATATGCCCATAAAAGAAATAGCCAAAAATACCGGTGTCCCGGAAAATACCGTGCTTTCACGAAAACATTATGCGGTTGTTTATTTACGAAAAACGCTTGGGGAATTATACGCAAATATTGTTGAAAGATAAAATATTTTTGGTCTGTCACTCAATGACAGACCAGTTTAAAATTAGCGTGCTTCTTCCCTCAACACCCCGGCATCCATTCTATAAACCCGGTTCCCGTAATCAAGGGTGTCAAGCTCATGGGTTACAATCAGAACCGCAGTGCCTTTACGGGCAATACCGCGAAAAAGGTCCATGATACCGGCGGTGGTTTCCGCATCAAGGTCGCCGGTAGGTTCATCGGCAATTAGAAGAGCAGGCTTATTGATAAGGGCGCGGGCAATGGAAACACGGCGCAGCTCGCCGCCGGAAAGCTGTTTGGGGTATGAGGCGGCTAAATGGCTCGTACCGGTTTGATCGAGCAGGGCAAGAGAGCGCTCCGCAATTTCATCGCCGTTGGTATGCTTGTTGTTATTATTTTTAAACAAAAAGGCCGGGAGACTTATATTTTCCAATACGGAAAGGTTTGCCAAAAGGCTCATGCCCTGGGGAACATAGCCTATTTGAGAATTTCGTAAATGGGAAAGATCCAAATCGGAAAGGCCCTGTATGCTTTTACCGGCAATGTTGACATTTCCTGAACTTGGATTCAGGAGGCCGGTAATCATGTTGAGCAGCGTGCTCTTGCCGCTTCCCGATCGCCCAATAATGCTGACAAAATCGCCCGCATCAACATTAAGGTTTGCATGACGCACAGCCTGAAAAAATAAATTATTCCGCTTATATTCCTTGGTTAAGTCTTTTACTTCCAAAAGCATCATTCACCTTCCCTCAGGGTGTAGTAGGTTTCAGCCCTGCTGATTTTGATTGCGCCATAAATTGAAGCCAACGGTCCGATAATGAAGGACAGCGCCAGACTAAGGCCGATGTTCGCAATTACCGCAATCCCCCCCGGTTGAATAAACGGAAGCTGCAGGCGGACGCCGATATACGCGCTGAACGGGAAAAGTACCAGAGACGCAAGAACGATACCGATGATCCCGCCTGCGATTCCGGTAAGAGCCGATTCACATAACACAATCGAAGTGAGTTTTTTTCGGGTAGCGCCTAATACACGGAACACGGCGAATTCTTTTTTTCGTTCGTTGATGGTGCCGGAGAAAACCGCAGCAAGCACGACCACGGAAAGAATCCAAAGGATCACTGAAAAGCTGCGTATATATGCGGTAAGAGCTTTAAGGCTCTCTACGATCCCTGCGACAATATTGCTTGAACTGATTACTTCCACACCGGGGTTAGCCTCTTTTATTTCGCGAATAATTTTTTTGGGGTTGGTTTCTTTATCCAGCTTTATCAATATTGAAGAGACCGGATCGCTGCCTGCACTATCCGCAAGAAAATGATAATTCTTGCTGTGTGCCGCAGCTATCAGATCCTTCAGGGTTTTCATATTCATAAAAACTGATGAATCCAGTCCCGTTGAAGTAGCCCGCAGCTGCGCCGCTACCGGATAATTTTCATCAAAAAATTTGATATTTCCTTTTTGTGCATACACCTGGCTTCCCACCACAATCTGTCCATCGGCAATGCCGGAACTTCGGACTTCTGCAATCCATGGTTGAATAACAAAATCGGTATCGGGATCAAAGCCGATGATCTGCACAGGCAGGGAACAGCATTCATCCTCAATGGATGTTAAAAAAAACTGCGGCGAAATCCGGTTTATCCCATCGATAGACGAGATAGTATTGACCACGGCATTATTGATATAGAAAGACTGCGGCTCACCCTTGAGCAGCACCGCCTCGGCTGCCCGCGCATATTCTGCGGGGACCACCATCAAATCCGCGCCAAAACGCTCAACCATACGATCCATGCCGTTCCGCAGACTTACGGTGAGGATCGATGCGCCAAACAGGGTAAAAGATACGATCGATACGACAACGGTAAGACAGGCCGTGCGGAAGGGCCGCCGCCGCAAATTACGGGCCGCAATAACGCCGGTATGTAACGGTTTTATAGTCATTGCACAGACCTCCTGGCAAGAAGAATGCCGTTCACCAGTGCAAGGGCGATGAGTATTCCGCTTAACACCGAGAGGCTCGGCAGTGTGAGTAAACGGCAGGGCTCATGGGGATCCGCGCAGACTCCGATCAACGCCGTCGGGATAAGCAGGGCGAGCGCCCCGTTAAGGAAAACCCCGATGCCCAACCCCAACCGGATTTGGGGGGACTTAAAAAGAATCGTCAAAATCCCCAAAATGGCGATTAAAAGCCCGATTCCGAGCTCTGCCCGGCGTGTCCAAAAACACTTCATTATCATGGTTCCCATGCTTTCGCAGACCGGGAAAAGGGTATACGGTCCAATAGCAATCAAAAGCCCGATAAGGGCAAAAAATATCCCAAAAATCAACCTTTGCTTCACAATACTTATCTCCTATTAAAACTATGTATTTTATATGCTATAAGGAAAAATTTGTCAATAGGGTCAAAAAAGATATCACTCACCCATAATTTTGGCTATTTTTTGGTTGGTCGTTTTTAGACGAAAAGATAAATTTTCGATGATGGTACGGGCCGTTGCAGGATCGGATCTGAGCACCTCATCGAACATGGCAGGCGGAAGCACCATAACGACCATATCGGTCCGCGCCATTACCGTTGCGGTACGCTGCTCGGAAAGAAGGTAGCTCATCTCCCCAAAGAAAACCCCCGGATTAAACGAGGAGATTTTTTCCATTGGCGATTCCGGCGTATTTTGCAAATAGATATCCGCAGCGCCGGAAATCAGATAGTAAATTTCCTGCCCGTTATCCCCTTCGAAAAATACCGTCTCTCCCTTTTTATACGATCGAATGTATTTGCGCAGATGACCATCGGCAGCGGAAAATATTTTCCGCTCAACCAGATTGCGGGAATGCGGGGTTTCCGATCGGATATACCGGAGTTTTGAAAACAAAAGTACATCAAAAGAATCGATCACATAGGCAAGTTGGGCGCCAAAGAAAAATAAAATAAAAAAGAAATAAACATTTACCAGCATTAAAATAAGCCCGCCCAGCGCTCCATACAGAACATTGTACCGGGCCTGGTTAATAAACAAACGTATAAAAAACGAAATAATTCCATAGAGCACCGTACAGGTGAGCGCCCCGGTAATTGCAGCCCGGCGGCTTGGAGAGCGGGCAGGAACTATCCGGTAAAAAATATAACTAATAAGCACCAGCCCAACCGCAGGAACAATGATATTGATATGTCTTGATATGGTTACAAACAGCGGCGAACTTGCCATGCGGTAACCCAGGGCCTCATAAAACCTGACCGCTGTTTGTGAACACAGCAGAATCACCAGGGCAAAAACAATAACCAGGAATTCAATTAAGAAAATAATCGCATTATCCATCAGCGGATTTCTTTTTTTCTCAGTTGAATTTCCGGTAAGGCCTCCCCCGGAAAAAATAATCTTTAATCCCCGCTGAAGCGACAGGGCAAAAATCCGCGCCGCCCAAATAATACTGATCACCGAAATAAGACCGGGTATGCCCGGCTTTACCGCCGTTTGAAAAATGGCAATCAGGCTTTCTTCTTCAAATGTACTTTTTAAAAAATTGATACTCATAATCAGGTCCGCTACCGCTTTTGGCGATGAACGGAGCGCCGCCAGCAAAAAAATAGATATCAAAAGAAGCGCCGGAACCGCAGAAAGCAAAAACCCATACGCGCCCGCCGCCGCATGATTGGCCATCCCATGCCGCCCAAAAAGCTGAATGGTTATCAACAGCCGCTGCAGCAGAGACTTGCCGTGGTTTTGCAGAGCTTCCATCGGATTCTTTTTCACGTAAAGCCCTCCCTGAATGGTCATTGTAGTATTTCGTTGAGATCACTTTCCTTTAAAATATTTATCCAGTCTCTTTTATTATATAAAAATCTGATGGCATTAACCCTGTCTTTATCTTCTTCAACATTATAAAACAAAATATAATTTTTTACTTTTATCGATCGAATCCCCAGGGAGGCCAAGTGAGCATCGTTTACCAGTGGCCTTGTGTATGGCGTCTCGGAAATATAATCAATTATTCTCATGGCTTCATCAATTAGATTGTCTGCAGCCTTTGGGGCTTCCAATTGTTCACTTATATACTGATGAGATGAACGCAAGTCCGTTCTTAATAATTTTGAAGGATTTAAAAGAAACATCTATTTACCAATCAGGTTGTTTAAATCTTCAAATAGTTCTTCTTTAGTTATCGTTTCCCCATTCTTGATCTGATTCAACCCAGCTTCTATTGCATTATACAGCTCTATTTTTCCCACAGTTTCTTCGTAGGTACCCATACTCATAACTGCTAACTTTCCCCGTCCATTCTCTGTAATAAAAACAGGTTCCCTGTTTTCTTCACAAAAGTCCACGATTTCCTGAAAGTTTTCAATTAAGTCATTACTACCCCGAATTGCCGGCATTTTCTATCTCCTAGCGAACCATTGAATATCTAAAATTTACAACCCTTGAGGTATATTGTCAACACATCGCAAGAGTACGAAGAGAAAAATAAACCGCAAAGGCGCAGAAGGCGCACAAAGAGAAGATGAATATTAAATCATCCTCATTCGCCTTTGCGGTTTTATTATCTTTTTACTTAATAGCCTCAAACCCTTGTTTCAGATCATCAATAATATCATCAATGTGCTCTGTCCCTATGGAGAACCGTACGGTGTTCGGTTTGATCCCCTGGGTCAGAAGATCTTTTTCCTCAACCTGGGAATGGGTCGTGGAAGCCGGGTGGATAACCAGGGACTTTACATCGGCAACGTTTGCCAGCAGGGAGAACAGGTGGAGTTCTTCGGTAAAGCGTTTCGCTTTTTCTGCGCCGCCCTTGATCTCAATCGTAAAGATTGAACCGCCGCCGCGGGGGAAGTAACGCTGGAACAGGTTATGATCCCGGTGGTCGGCAAGAAGCGGATGGTTTACCTTTTCAACCTGGGGATGACCTTTGAGGAAATCCAATACCTTATACGTGTTTTCCACATGGCGTTCTACGCGGAGGGAAAGGGTTTCCAGTCCCTGGAGGAACAGGAAGGCGTTGAACGGTGAAAGCGCGGCGCCGGTATCGCGGAGCAGGGTGGTTCTGGCTTTAAGGATATAGGCGACGGGTCCGCATGCATCGGTAAATACGACGCCGTGATAGCTCGGGTTCGGCTTGCTAAGGCCGGGGAACTTGTCGTTCTGGGCCCAATCGAATTTTGCGCCGTCAACAATAACGCCGCCGATGGAGGTGCCGTGCCCGCCGATGAACTTGGTCGCCGAATGGACCACGATATCTACACCGTAGTCGATTGGCCGCAGGAGATACGGCGTGGCAAAGGTGTTGTCCACGATAACGGGAATCCCGTGACCGTGTGCAATTTTTACGACTGCTTCAATATCAACAACCGAAGAATTGGGATTGCCGAGGGTTTCAAAGAAGATTGCCTTGGTGTTGGGCTTTATCGCCTTCTCAAAATTCTCAGGCTTGCTGCCGTCAACAAAGGTGGTTTCGACGCCAAGGTCCTTAAAGGTGTTGGCAAAGAGGTTGAAGGTTCCGCCGTAAATCTGGAAATCGGAAATGATGTGATCCCCTGACTTGGTGATGTTCTGGATCGCGTAGGTGGTAGCGGCGGCGCCGGACGCGGTGGCCAATGCTGCGGCGCCGTGTTCCAGGGCGGCGATACGTTTTTCAAAGGCATCCCAGGTGGGGTTCATAATACGGGTGTAGATGTTGCCGCTTTCGGTCAGGGCAAAACGATCCGCCGCCGACTTGGAACTGGGGAACACATACGATGATGTCTGATAGATAGGCACCGCACGCGCATCGGTGGCGGGATCCGGTTTCTCCTGTCCGGCATGGACCTGGAGGGTTTCAAACTTGTAACTCTTTTCGCTCATAATAAATCTCCTTCGTGCTTCCAAAAATAAAGTTCGTTTGCGCGAACCAAAATCCTGAACATGATCTATCCCCTCATCCGATACCGGTGCGCCCGAAGCAAATGCCTTGCGGTCATTGCCCACCGGACACACCAATGTACAGACCCCGCACGGGTAGCGCCATTCTTTTCGCAAAAATTGATGGTACCGCGCACAGGCCTCCTGATCCATTTCGGCAATGATGGAATTGGGCAGCGTCGTAAACGCCCCCATCGGACAATTTTTCTTGCACAGCCCGCAATTAATGCAAAGCTCTTTTTCGTATAACGGATCGGCGGGAATCTCCGCGTCGGTGATTATCGACACAAAACGCACACGGGGACCGTACTCCGGCGTCAGGAGACAGTGATTTGCCCCAATGGTTCCCAATCCCGCAAAACGGGCGGCGATTGTTTGTGAAAAAGACGCCTCGGGTTTTTCGACAAGCGCGGCAATATCGCCATAACCGTCACGGGGATAGAAAAACGCCTTGTACCCAAGGCTTATCAACAAATTCGCTAACTTATAGCCTGAGTCATCCAAAAGCCGGTTTGTGGTGTTGTACAGTTCCGAATACACTGCCGACGGCGTTGTCGCCAGCATCGGAAGCGGTATCCCCACGCCCCCGACTATTACCGTTTTTGCCCAGGGCCAGATTGACTGCGGATAGAATTCAGATCGCGGATACGGAAATTCCCCCCAGCGCCCAACATTGGCAAAACCGGTGAGGTTGAGGCCGAGGCTTTTACCAACGGCTGCGATCTGTTTTTTCAATTCGGTAGTATCACTCATGAATATCCTCTTTCCATGAGGTGAAAAGTTTTTCCACCGCATGCAAAACATAATTCAGCCCGATGCCCAAAACAGCAAGCGCGACGATGCCCCCATACATCTCCGGAATATTAAACGTTTCTTCGGAGTACATGACAAGGTAGCCAAGCCCCGATGAAGCGCCGATCATTTCCGCGGCAACCACCGCCATCACGCAATAGGAACCGCCGAGCCGTATCCCGGTAAAAATTTCCGGCGCCGCCGCAGGAATAATTATCTGCAAAAAAATATATCCTTTTGATGCGCCCATCGACTTGGCGGATCGTATCAATACCTTATCAACATTTTTAACACCGGAACTGGTATTAAGCAATACCGGCCAGAGCGACGCCCAAAAGATGATGATCGTTTTTGAAAGTTCCCCAAGGCCAAAGAGCAGAATGAACACCGGGAACAGGGCAAAGGCCGACATCTGCCTGAAAGACTGAAAGAGCAGATTGGTAATCCGTTCAAGGCTTTTAAAATAACCGGTAAGCAGCCCGAGCACAACACCCACCGCAACGGAAACCGAAAGCCCCACCACTACCCGCTGAAGGCTGATGAAAAAATGCCGGGCAAGTTCACCGCGGTACGCCAAAAGGTACAGCGCCCGAAACACCGACGTGGGAGGAGAGAGGTATGTCGCCTTGACGAGTCCCAGGCGCGGCGCCGCTTCCCAAAGAATTATAAAAAGGATAAGTCCAATGCTGCGTATAAAAAGATCGTAGAGTTTTTCCGGGAGGGTTTTCGGCAGAATCATAGATACGCTCCATAACTCTGTTCTTTTAACACCTCGTTCTGCAGCAGCTCCCACACAACCTTCCGTATGCGGGCAAATTCCGCCGAGTTGCGAATTTCTTCGGTGCGGGGACGGGGCAGATCGATGTTGATAATTTCTTTGATGTATCCCGGACGGGACGTCATAAAGGCCACCCGGTCGGAAAGCAAAATCGCCTCATCGATACTGTGGGTGACAAAGAGTATCGTTTTTTTATCCGCCTCCCAAATCCGCAAAAGTTCTATTTGCAGGGTTTCCCGAGTCTGCGCGTCGAGGGCGGCAAACGGTTCATCCATCAGGAGCAGGTCGGGGTGATAGGCAAGCACACGGGCAATGGCGACGCGCTGCCGCATTCCGCCTGAAAGCTGATGGGGATACTGGTTGGCAAAGGCTGCAAGACCGACAAGCTCAAGATACTGATTGGCGATACGCCGCCGTTCCTTCCGGTCAACGTGACGTATCTCCAGCCCCACCTCAAGATTTTTTCGCACGGTCCGCCAGGGGAGCAGTGCATAACTTTGAAAAACTATTCCCCGGTTAAAACTGATTTTTTCAAGCGGCTTTCCGTCAACAAGGATTTCCCCCTTGTCGTATTCATCAAGGCCGGCAAGTATGTTGAGGAACGTGGATTTCCCGCAGCCCGACGGTCCCAGAAGGGAAAGAAATTCTCCCTCCTGTATATCCAGATCAAAATTCTCCAGCACCGAAAGAGTCTCTTTCCTGCCCAGGTGATTTTTAATCTGATATTCCCGCCCTACCAGACGAGCCTCAATTTTTACCACGCCGCTTCCTTTTTCAACCTGTTATGCGTTAAACGCTTGATGCATTTTCGCTATGCCTTGTTCGCAGGATTGTTCTGGTTGGTATATACCTGTTCCGGTTTCACCTGTCCGGGAGTGAGTTTCTTCTCCGCCTCAAGCCGGTCAAGCCAGTACTGAATATTCTGCGCAGGGATGATCTGGTCCTCATAGAACTCAAACATTTCCGCTTCTTCAAGTTTGAAGCCGAAGCGGTTGGCCATTAAGGTCCGGGCTTCGTCCCGGTGGGTGTTGTTCCACTGAGCGGCCTTTGAAAGTATCGCGGTCAATTCGGCCACTGCTTCGGGATGATCCTTTAAAAATTTCCCGCTTACCGAATAGGGGCACATCCCGCTGATGCCGCCGTCAATATCCCAATCGCTAAAGAGGAGCCGGAAGTCTACAGTGTTGGCGCTTGCCCGCCCCGATGACAGCGGATGGATGATTGCCACATCGGTATCGCCGCGGAGAAGGGGCACTTCCTGCTCAGCGTCCGGCGCCGTGATCATCCTGATCGTCGTCGGATCAACGCCGTTATCCAGCGCATACTTTTTCGTCACATACTCCGAGCAGGCGCCAAAGCTGTTGATCCCCAGGGTTTTCCCGGTAAAATCTTTTATCGACTTGATGTTTGAATCCGAGCGGACAAAATATTTCATGTGGGGGTCCCGCTGGGTGGACTTGCTCCCCGCAGCAAAAATCTTGATATCGGCGCCGGAAGCCACTGCGGCAATTACCAGCGGGGAATGACGGTTCGCCACATCAAGGTCACCGGTGGTCAGTGCGGGAATCATCTGCCCTGCGGCAATCTGCCCCACATACCTGGGGCGCACCTTGGCATCCTTAAAGTAACCGAGGTCATCGGCAAGGTAGATAAGGTCATAATAGACCCATTCAGGGTACTTGAATTCCACCACTCCGCCGGCAGCAGCCGTCTTTTTATCGGACTTGCAACCTGAAAGCGCCATTCCTGCTATAAACAGGACGGCAAGCAGGCAAACCAACGCCCGGATCCCCATTTTTGGGGCACTTTTCCTCGAAAAAATCATAATTTTCTCCTTTTTTATGACTCTCACATACCATTACTTTTTATAAGATATAAAGTATATAGATTTAGTATGTTATAGGGATAATTTATAACAGAGGCGCGTATTTGTCAATATATGCAGGTACTATACTTGACCATGATATATATCATGGTATATACTGAAACGGAAGGCAGGTTTATATGCAAACAGCACGGTTATTTCTTAATGGCAGAAGTCAAGCGGTACGGCTGC
Source organism: Treponema sp. (assembly GCA_031261385.1). Lineage (GTDB taxonomy): Bacteria > Spirochaetota > Spirochaetia > Treponematales > Breznakiellaceae > JAISJS01. The sequence continues at coordinate 7,922 of JAISJS010000244.1, read as the reverse complement.
CCAGGGAATATCAATTTAAAGGCGAAAATGTATTCATACAAACAGTTGGAGATGCGGTCATGTTATTCCCGGTAGATAAAGATTGGGAAATATTTTTACACGGCCTAAACAGTTTTTCTGATGATTTTATGTCTGAAGGGCGGGATCAGGGAATCGATCAGGAAAGGGAAAAATTATAATGTACATGCTTGATACCAATATTTGTATTTACATTATAAAAAAGAAAACAGAAAAAATATTAAAGCAGTTAAAAAATAAAAAGAAGCACGGGTTATCAATTTCATCAATAACTTTAGCGGAACTGGAATTTGCCAATGAAAACAGCATGTACAAAGAAAAAAATAAAATAGCTTTGATGGAATTTTTAACCATTATTGATATAAAACAATTTGATGAAAATGCCGCAAAGGAATATGGCAGAGTTAAGAAAGATTTAAAAGACAAAAAATGTCTGATTGGACCTTTTGATATGTTAATTGGCGCGCACGCAAAATCTTTAAATTTAATTTTGGTAACCAATAATACAAAAGAATTTGAGCGGATAAAAGATTTAAAGATTGAAAATTGGGTATAGATTCTATTCACACCCCGAAGGTTTCTTCGAGAAAAGCCGCTGCCCCGTCTTCGGTATTGGGCCCGGTTACCAGGTCCGCCGCTGACTTTACTTTCTCCTTGGCGTTGGCGGGGGCAACGCTAAAACCTGCGACAGAGAACATCGGGAGATCGTTTTCTTCGTCGCCCAGCGCAATAACTTGTTCCGGTTTTAGTCCCCGCTGTTCCATCGCATAACGGAGCCCCTCACCCTTGTTGACGGCGGCATTCATCACTTCCAAAAAAGTGGGATAGGTCCTGGCTACATAGATCGTATCGCCGAAACGTTCAAGCAGTTTGGACCTTATAACTTCGTGAATCGCAGGGTCAGCAATAAACATACTTTTGATACAGCCTGAAAAACCTGCAACAGCTTTTTTGATATCACCGGTAACAGGAACTATCCCCGTATGATCGCGGTACATTTCCGCTTCGGGACCCGGCTTTTCTATCATCAAAATCTCATGAGGAGCCTCTCCGGCTATAGCCGCGTCGGCGGCCGCGGGGAAAAAGACCTGATAATGAACGCCCATGCTTCGCGAAATATCGGTACAAAAATCCACTACCTCTTTCCCGAGCAGCGTTGCACTGAGCACTTTTCTACCGGGCATATCCACGACTTCCGCGCCGTTAAAATACACCATGGGGCCGGCTGCTCCCATTGGGACGCGGTATTTTTCCGCCGCCTCGACAGCGCGGCCGGTACAGAGGATGATCTCTATGCCCTTGCTCATGCAGGATCTGAGGGCTGCCAGTGTACGATCGCTTAAGATATTACCGGGCCGCAGGGCAGTACCGTCCAGATCCAAAGCAAGTGCTTTGATTGAATGAGGATTTAAAATATTCGGCATACTGTCTAGAAGCTCCACCTTAGATCAAGATAAACGGTGTTTTCCACATGGTCGCGGGAAAATGCGCCGTTATATCCAAACATAACGGCTGCACCGCCGTAGTTAAAAACCACCGCAGGTTTAATAAAAAGCTCATAACCGGAAAGATAATCCAGCGCCCACGGATAGGCCGAAACCTGTCCGCCTTTGATGCTATGCCCGCCGATGGGGGTAAGTTCTTCAACGGCAAGGTAATAGCTGTTTATATACGAGGCGAGGTTTACTGTCAGTTCAAACTTTAAGGGATTCAGCAGCTGGTAGCTGATATAGGGTTCGATCTCAAGTTTTCCCCAGGTGGTGGAACCGGTATCCGTTTCGTTATTGCCGCTTTTGATCAGGTATTTCGCCTTTAATTCGACAAAGATTTTTTCTGTAATGGGGTAATTGGCTTTTAACGCCAGGGTAACTTCCTGTGTGGGAATTTCGTAGTAAACAGAACCGGCGCCCCTTTCAGGATCTACCCCAAGGTTTGCAGCCAGGCCGTCAAACGCTACATTGCCCTTTCCCGCAAAAATATTGTCGGCGCCCAACCCAAAGGCGAGGTTCCCGGCCTGCCCAATGAGCCGCCTGACCCCATGCAGACCGCCTTCATAAATCGCATTGCTGTCATCAAAGATCGGATTGTTGTCTACCATCAGGCTGACCCAAAAATTGTCGTAGCTGTATTTGGCCCCCAGCATGATCATCGTCAGATAATTTACCGGTTCAATACCGTTTCCCCCGGGATCGGGCAGGTTAATTCCCACGCTAAAGCCCAGCGGGTCCACCCAGAAAAGGCGGAGTCCGGTGTAGCCAAGCCAGTCGGCGTTTATCCAGCCGCCGGTCGTTATCGGAGTACCCCCGCCCTGACCGCCTTTGAATAAAAGCCTGCTGTCAAAAAAGTTTGCCCAAACATAATGATCTCCCAGATTCAGGGCGCCCTCAAATTTGGTCAGGCTGCCGTGGGCCCAGGCCCCTAATTGCAGGCCCCAATCCCCATGGCTGTAATTAAAATCAAGCCAGCCTTCACCGTTATAGGTTTCGTTTTCCTGCGAAGCAAAATAAAGGGTAAGCGGATATTCCTGCGCATGAGGCGCTCCCTCCAGCTTGCCTGCGTAATCGGAATTCTTAATCAAAAGACCCGTTTTAACGCCGCCGCCTATGCTCAGACCATTGTCAAAGTCAATAGCGGACAATGACGCTGCCGCAAGCGCTGCACATACACAAACCAAAAGCTTCTTCATACCTCATCTCCTATTTTGTGCCTATCTCTTTACAATCCTGCTTGCATTGCCGCTGTATGCGTTGCCGGCTGTAACGCGGCTGCTTCCGCCTAAAACGACTGCACCGATCTTTTCTTCCCCGGTGAATCCTGTTTGGGCCGTCCCTTCTCCAACGGTTACCGGAGTCCATGTTTCACCATTTGCTGATGTAGATACCTTTCCATTGTGCCCTGCGGCGGCAAATGTACCGTCGCCATAGGTAATGCTGAGAATGCCGGAACCAGCAAACTCACTGGGTATAGCAGCAGTATGACCTGTACCGCCAATACCATCTCCCCATGCAAACCACTTGTCCTCAAAGGTTTTAATATTTGCGGCAACGGCAGCTTTTATACTTCCGCCGTCCCCGACAGCAATGAACTTTCCATTGCCGAATGTAACCGAATTAACAGGCAATTTTTTAAGTGCAGTTTCACTGATGTAGAATAGATCTTCAGTTATCTTTCCCCAGCCCGTACCGCCATCATCGGAATAGATTACCCTGCCCTCGCCCCCAACCGCAACGTAAACACCATCGCCGTAAGCAATTCCCAACAGGTCCTTATTTCCGGAAACACTCCAATCCGCATACTGTCTTGTCCAGTTTTCGCCGTCAGAGGAAAGGGCTATCTGCCCGTAAGCGCCTGCCGCAACAAATTTATTCTCGGGCGCCGCAGCCCAAGTAACACAGTAAAGGTTATTTGGAAGTCCGTCGCCCGTTACGGTTCCCGCAGTCCATGTTGCCCCATCGCTTGAGTATGCAACCGTGTCATTGTAGCCGACTGCGGCAAATTTACCGCCGCCATAAGCGATACCGCGGACCGCATTTGAGCCAAATTTGCTGTCGGAAACGAGTGTCCAAATGACGCCGTCACCGGAATACGCTATCTTTCCGTCATCGCCGCCCGCTACGTATGTGCCGCCGCCATAGGCAAGCGTCCAGATTGTTGTTGCGTCAAAGACGGGAATATTCGCGGACTGAACCGTTATATCTAACGCCGACAATGGCTGCTCGGCGATTGCATCCTTCGAGATGGTAACCGTTTGTCCGCTTCCCGTACTCACCACCGGCACAAGGTTCTTTACTATTATTTGCGTATCGCTTATGCGCTCAACAGAAGCTTTTACAAACGCGGCTTTCGCATCCGCATATCCAGCCGTACCGCCAGAAATGGCAAGATGAGTACCAAACACTCCGCTCTTAAAAGCGCCGGATGCAAGGGTGATCGTCAGCTTGTTATCGCCGATTGCAGAATCAAATACAGAAGATACCGCGTCTGTTATCTCCACCGGCGGCAGTATTTCTGCCGGTTTTTGGTAGCTGTAGGCAATGCGCAGCGGGCGGCTCAAAGGATCATAGCCTATGCCCGCAGTAACAAATTTACCGCCGCCGTACGCAACGGTCATTATCTTATCAAGTTCAGAATATGCGGACTGCACAACAATTTCCCATGTCTGTCCATCCTCGGACTTCGCCATTCTTCCGTTATGTCCCACCGTCAGAAAAACACCACCGCCATAGGCAACATCAAGAATACCATTGGAAAAGGGGCTGGAGGCCGACAGCGACCAGCTATAGCCGTCTGATGAAATGGCTATTATACCACCATCTCCAACAGCAACAAAAACACCGTTTCCAAAAGCAATGGAATTGATGCTCTGATTCCCGGCGGTGAATGGGCTCCCGTGATAGGCCCATACGGACAAATTTGTTGACGTGGTCAGTTGTCCCCCGGTTCCGACGGCAACATAGACGCCGTTTCCAAAAGCTGCATCTATAACAGTCTGTGAACCAAAGTCCGAATTAGCTGCTGCAGTCCATTCACCGAAATCCCGCAGGTAAATTATCCTGCCGTTTTCGCCGCCCGCTATAAAGGCGTTTCCACCGTAACTGACAAAACGAAATTGCTGCTTGCCGAACAGCTTTTCTTCCCAGGCTTCCCAGGAGACGCCAAATTCCGAGTATCCCATGGCGGCATTATCGCCCGCCGCTATAAAACCGTTATTCCCGTACGCAATACCGTTGACCGGTGCAAAGAACTTGCTCTGGGTGCCGGCCGATCCTGCTTGTATTACGCTCCACGTTACCCCGTCACTTGAGGAGGCGACCTCGCCGCCTGAGCAGACTGCGGCAAACTTTCCGTTCCCGTAGGTAATGCTGTTGATGCCGGATCGCCCAAAACTTGCCGCGTCCCCTGCCGACCAGATACCGCTTGTTACCGGCAGGACACTCACCTTCCGCGCCCTGTCCACCAGAGCTTCAGCCTTTACCTGCAAAGTATAATTGCCTGATGCAAGCGCAGTTACGGGTATGGTTAATTGTGTATCGCTGTCCCGCTGCGGGACACTCGTCAAAGATACCGTTGTTGTTCCGCTTTGCAGCACAAACTGAGTGGGCCGCAGGTCCGATTGCTTTTTAAAACTCCCCGAATACAAAGTTACGATAAGCATATCGCTTCCACTTGCACTGAATTCCGGCGAGCTTATATCTTCCGGCGTGGTCTGCGGTTCATAATCCAGCGTTGTGTCGTCATAAGCTGATTGGAGGCAGGAATTTAACACTACGGCAATGAACAGAACAACTATCAGTTTTTTAATCATTTCCGCCGCCTCCTGTTTAACTTTAGTTACTATAAACGATAAGTCCATCTTCGCCGCCTAAAATGATTCGCTTCCCGGTACAGCCTACGGCGCTGATACCTCTTTCAAAACGCGCCTGAAAAGTTGCAGCCAGCCAGGAAACACCGAACTGCGAATAGCCGACAACCGCATCGGAACCAACGAACACATATTGCCCAACCGCCTTGTCGTAACTGATAACGGAAAAAGGACGGCTGTTAAACACACTGCTGTCACTCAAGACCCACAGAGATTCACGGGGATCATTTGTGTACTTTATCAATCCATCATCACCCGCGGCGACAAACCGGTCATCGCCATAACATACACTGGTAAGGGTACGATCTGTTCCCATCCGCGTGCCGTACCATCTGCCCGAAAGGTCGTTCATATAGGCAAATTTGCCGTTTTCACCGACTGCGACAAACATCTCCTGATTCTTGATGGTCCCAAAGCAGACAGCAAAAACATCCTCGCCTGAGTAATCCGCGTCCCCGTATGGGGTCAGCGTGGCTTCGTTCCATTTACCTTCTACACTGCCGACAGCATAGCAGATCCGTCCATCGTCCCCTACAGCCGCAAATGCGGGGCTTCCGTACATCATCCCCACTGCAACGCCGTTTATGTTCTTGGGATTCATCGGGCCGATTACGCCTTTTGTCCAGGCGATGCCGTCATAAGAATACGCCGCTTTGCCGAGATCGCCGCCTGCAAGAAAAACGCCGCCCGAAGGGCTTTCCGCCGCCTCTTTTTCGGGGAGCGCGCCCCATGCTACCGAACTGTACTGAATGGTTATGCCGGGACCCGTGTAATCGGTTACGACCTGCCATATCTTTGCATCAAGTGAGTAGGCGATTTTTCCGGTGCGGCTTACCGCCACTGCTATTTCTCCGTCAGACGCAATACCGGTTATCTCCTCGCCCGCGCCTTCAAACGGCGATTCCGCAAAGTGAAAACCAACCACATTCGGCACGGGCGGTGTGTTGGCAAGATAGCACGACGTAACAAGGGCCGCCGTACAAAACAGCGCCGCACAGGATACCGGTAATTTTAAACGAAAGTGAGTTTTTTCCATTATAACCCCTTTCCGGAGTAGGCGATCTTCCCGCCTATTCCGCCGACGAAAAACCTGCCGTTAAGCGCCGAAACACAGGTAACTTCCCAGCCCCGGAAATTCCGGTAATTAAGGGCGCGCCAGTAACGGTCGTTTGCCCGGTCATTATCTTTCCACCAGCCGATACGGGCGTCCACGCCGGAAGCCACATAATAACCGCCGCCCCAGGCTATGCCGCGCACAGGCTTATTGTCTATATCAAAAGCAAATTTGTCCAGATTGGCATCCCATTTTGAGCTGTCTGCCATTGCCCAGATAAAGTCATCGGTTACGACTATGCCCCTTCCGTCCCAACTAACAATACCTATTTTTATGCCGTCAGGCGCCGGAGTGTAATCGGAGGACCACTTGCCCGCATAACAAATAGCCCTGTTTGCCTCGACCGTAAATGGAGGAGTAGCTTGTTGTACCTGCCAACTATCGCCATTATTAGCAGTGTATCCCACAGAGCCGTTATCCCCCGCGATGAAGAATTTCCCCTCCCCATAACAAATCGCGTTTATCTGTATAGTGTCTAAAGCGGTAATATGTTTGTCTGTCCACGTTATACCGTCTGTCGAATTCGCCGCGTTGCCGTTGCCGCCTACCACGACAAAGCACCCGTTGCCGTAGGCGATACCTTTTATCGCAGTGGTTCCGAATCCTTCCATGTTAGAACTGGATGCCGTCCAGGCTTTGCCGTCATCGGACCAGGAGTATTTGCCGTCATCCCCCACGGCGACAAAACGGGGGGTTCCCTGTAAATCACCAAATGCAACGGCATTAAAAGAAACGGTAAACGGGTCAAGCGGTTCGGGATCTTCCGGCCTTTCTTTCGGCTTTGTTACCGCAAGGTTCCACACATCGCCGTCATTGGACCACGCAATGCGTCCCGTGCGCGTAACAGCCACATAGCGTTCCTGCGTACCCACGACGCCATACGTGATGCCTGAAACCGAATCGCTTACGGCGCTTACGGTAAACGGCGTCCAGGAAGCGGTGCTCCAACGGTACAAGTCGGGGTCATAGTTAAAAGCGTCGTCCGCCGCGCCCGAAGGCGCTTCACAACCGGTGATGGAAAGGAGCAAAACGGCAGCTGCCACGGCAGCCTGCGCAATTATTTTTTTCATACGCGCCCCCTACTCCGTAACCGCAAACTCACGCACAACGGCGGTTGAATACGGCGGTAACAATATCCAGTTATCGACAGTTTCGGAAGGCTGCTGTCCCCACACTGAAAAACCGTGAATATACTTTTGATCGGGTAAATGTATTGAATGACTGCTCGAAACATCGGTGTTATGGGCAATCACAACCGTTTGCTCCGGATTATCGGGGTTTGTCACGCGATATGCGGCAACCGGGTAACTGTCGCCGGGAACCGCCTTGATGTTGTAACCGTACTTTACCCACGGATACAGTTTCTTGTAGTTATTCGCCATTATATAATACCGGAGAAGGGATCCGGGATTTGTCAACTGTTCTTCT
>JAISJS010000204.1 GCA_031261385.1 Treponema sp. | reverse complement strand
AACAACTATTCGCTGGATTCTTTGGCGGTCTATTATCTTAACGTTACTCCGGTTGCCTACAACGACATCGTCGCCAAGGGTTCAACGTTTGATACGGTGTCACTCGAAACTGCGGTGCGCTACTCTGCCGAGGATGCCGACCTGTGCCTCAGGATGAAAAGCTTTCTGGAACCACGCCTTAAAAAAGCTGAGGCGATGGGGCTTTTTGATAATCTTGAAATGCCCCTGCTGCCGATTCTTGCCGAGATGGAAGGCGAGGGAATAAAAATCGAGCCGAAGGTTTTAACCGGTTACGGCAGGGAACTTTCAAAAGATCTTGATCACATTCAGGGTGAAATTTATAAACTTGTCGGCCATGAATTCAACATTGCTTCGACCAAACAGTTACAGGAAGTACTTTTTGTTGAACGGAAACTTAAGCCCGGCAAAAAAACCAAGACCGGCTACTCAACCGATGTGGCGGTCCTCGAAGAACTCGCCCATGAGGACCCGGTTCCCGCATTGATCCTTCGCCACCGGACTTTGGCAAAACTCAAATCAACGTACGTTGATACGCTGGCCGATCAGGCCGACAAGAACGGGCGGCTTCACACGAACTTTGTCCAGACCGGTACCGCCACGGGCCGTCTCTCCAGCCGCGAACCGAATCTGCAGAACATTCCAATCCGTGACGATGCGGGCCGCCGTATCCGCGAGGCCTTTATCGCCAAGCCGGGCTGTGTGCTTATCAGCGCCGACTACAGCCAAATCGAACTCGTAGTGTTGGCCCACCTTTCCGGGGACAAAAATTTGATAGCCGCCTTTAACGACGGCGTGGACGTACACGCACGCACCGCCGCGTTGATTTTCGGCATTGATGAAAAGAGCGTTATTCCCGAGCAGCGGCGCATGGCAAAGACCATCAACTTTGGCGTAATGTACGGAATGAGCGCCTTCCGTCTTGCAAACGAGCTCGACATTACCCGCACCGAAGCGAATGCGTTTATCGACGCCTACTTTAAAACCTATGCCGGCGTTAGCCGCTATATTGACGAGCTTATCCACAAAACCGAAGAGTCAGGTTTCGCTTCCACAATTTTTGGCCGCCGCCGTTATATACAGGGGATCAATTCCCGGAACAAAACCGAAAAATCCGCCGCAGAACGGGTGGCGGTGAACACGCCGATTCAGGGCTCCGCCGCCGATATCGTTAAGACGGCGATGCTGAACCTCGACAAGGCGTTAACCGCTTCAAAGAGTCCGGCTCGTTTATTGCTGCAGGTTCATGACGAACTTATTTTGGAATGTCCCAAAGACGATGCCAGGGCTGCCGCCGCCCTCGTGCAGGCGGAAATGGAAAAGGCCGTCAGACTCAGCATACCGCTGCGGGTCAGTGTTGAAACGGGAAAAAGATGGGGGGATTTTCATTAGGAAGGGAGTGTGTCTACAATGCAGATACACTATAGACAGACTCCCGATTATTCATTCCAGGTGACTACAATTTTTACCTGGCCATTACCGCCGCTTGAGCCAGAACGACTTGAATCATATTCAGCGGCGCCTCCGCCGCCTAATTCAGCTTGCGATGGTCTTCCGTCTGTATTACGCACTGAACCGGAACCGCCAAAGTAAGTTACAGAATCTATACTTAATGATGCTGCATTTCCGCCCTTGCTATATAAATCCTTAAAATCTTTAAAACCACGATCTCCAGTAGTGCCTGATCCTCCTGCAAAGGAAGTTCCATATAAATAACTTGACGGCCATGTGGTATTGGCTGCTCCGCCTGCCCCTCCGTTTAAATTTGTTCCGGATCCTCCACCACCTTTGCCTCCATTTGCAGTCAAGGTATTGTTTCCCCATTTTACAGTTGTAGATCCACCATCCGTTCCAGGCTTACCTGATTGCCAATTACTCACGTTATCTATCGATACACCACTTCCACCCCCGCCGCCATTACCAATTGTTATATTAAATTTTTCTGCAGCTGCCAAGGAAAACTTTATATAAGCTGCCGCTCCGCCTCCCCCTGCCCCGCCTGTACCTTTTGATGGCGTCCCAGGCCAAAATACATCCGAATAATGTCCACCTTGTCCGCCACCGCCGGCTCCAAGAGCGAAAATCTCTACTATAGCAGGATATTTAACATTACTTGGCAATGCCCAATTGCTATAATTGGAATTAAATTCTCTTTCTTCTTTTGAAGTTTTAAGTGGTGAGTCAGCTTTCCATTTAGCGTACAGGATTTTATCAACATAAACAAGCGTATTAAAATCGTAAACCGTTATTAATCCTAAATCGCTATACCAATTCTCGAATAAAAAACCGTCGTTGGTTGGATCCACTGGTTGATCTACAATACCACCAAATGCAACTTTTTTTTCACCTACTTTACTTCCACCGTTGCTTTCAAAGGTAATGATATAAAGCCCATCTTCTCCGGTTGTTCTTCCCCTAACATAACCGGATGGTGTACCTTCCCCACCGGTGATGTCTACAGCGGAAACTTTAAAATAATAATATGTATTGGATTCAAGATCCTCAACTGTAAAATAAGGAGTTTCAGGTTCGGCTATTGGTTTATAATTTTGTGATTTCGCATCCAAAGCTTGGTATATTTTATAGTTAACCGCCGCCACAGAATTCCAAGCCAGCGTAATACTGTTTTTTGTTGTCTCAGTTACCGTTAACCCGGTAGGAGGAGCAACGCTAAGGTTTTCATCATTGATCCCGTCAACACAGGAAGCAAACAACATAGCTGCTGCTAACAAAATTGTAAATATCCCGTTGTTAATTTTCATTGTTTATTCCTCCTGCTTTTTTGGGCAGTAAACCAATTTCATAACCCAATGTAAAATAAAAACTATTCCTTAGGCTTACATCTCTGGTTCCATTATAACTGGCCGTTAAATAATCAAAGTCTCTCGCGTAACGAACATCTGCCAATATGACGCCCGGTCCAAGTTCGATTCCAAATCCAACGCCGGCCATAAAGCCCGGTATGACCGGATAATCGGCATAGTAGGAACCGTTTTTATGCTTTACTTCCATCTTGCCAAGCGGCATTGACAGGTATGCTCCGGCAAAACCCTGCAGTGAAAAAATCGAAGGATACCATATCAGTTTTACAAGTACAGGAATTATTAGTGAATTGTAATTAACTGTTGCAAGCCATGTACCGCCGGAATTGATCTCAAATGAATTACCGGTAAACATAAGTTCCGCCTGAACAGCCAATAAGCGCCATAATGAAACCGAAGTGTAAAGGGATGCATTAAAGCCGGCCAAACCATTTATAGTCTGCAAAGTTGATTTATCATACAGCCCATAGGCGTTTTCATAAAAACCAAGAGAAAGTCCCGCCCTTGTCCCAAGATAGAGGCGGTAATCATTATAATCGAACAAGTCTCCGTCCGATACCGGAAATGATTCTATTCCCAACAACGTACCCGTTTCCAAATTGGTTATCCGTATTCTTAGACTGTACCTGCTGCCCTGCCGGATTAATTCCCCTGTAATGATGATTCGGGCTCCCAGCTCATGTCCTATTCTCACAGCAGTTTCATCACTCACGTAGCCTGACATTTGGTATAGCTGTTCCGTCCGCACATACTTCAAATCTTCACGGTTCCGGTTTGTAACAACCAATGAACCATCCTTAACAATCGGGATAAGTAATTTATTTATAATTTGGTCGCCGTTGATTTTTGGACTTTCCGATTTTATATTGAGGATTGCAACAACAGATTTGGAAGGAATTTTTTCGTTTTTTACAATATATATACCGGCGTTCCCAATAGCTGTTTCCAAATTCACTGCTTTTTGGGCGAATAAATTATCGTATGCAAGGAGGACCAAGATAAAGAAGAAAACAGTTTTTCTTGTTGATGAGGATGATAAATGTCCTTGTACGGCGGGTTTTCTCATCATCGTCATTTTAATATAGCAACTTTTTTATTTAACTGTCAACAATGCTTAAATTCTCATACCGGTAAGGTTTTACTCCGCCCACAGGCCCCGTTTATGCCGGCGGGCATCCTGTTCCAGGGCGCGGAATTCGTCCATGAACTGAAATGTAAAGCGGGTATAGGCGTGACCGTACCCTTCACGGATAAGGGCAGCGTTAAAACAGCCGCCGTTTGACGTATAGATGTAGGCAAGCAGCCGGCCGTATTTATCACGGAGGTCCCAGTCAAAAGCGAGGCTGACCTGCCTGCCCAAAAGTTCGTTTTTGGTGAAGCTGCTGGCTTCCTTGCCGAAAAATTCAAGTTTCCGTTTGGGGTGTACCGTTTCGGGAGTGTCGACGCCGATGAGCCGTATGGTTTCCACCGCGCCGAGCCCGGCGGGGGGATTGGGGATGCGCACCCGGACGGTGTCGCCGTCCACATGGGCGATCACTTCTGCGCTGAGCATCTGCGCAGGGTCGGCGGCGGCGAATGATCCGGGAGCGGCGATGTTTACCCGGTAAAGGGCGCCCTGACCGGCTGCCGGAAGTTCCCCCGCGTTAAGAGCCGACGGCTTGCAGGTTGAACAGGGCCGGTAATCCGACTTTACCGCATCCAAAAGGGTGATTTCAATCTTTGAGCGTTTTAGCGCAGAACAATTTTCCCGATGGTATTTTTTCCCCGAATTGGTCACATAGACCAGGGTGTCCCCGGCGGTGCTTGCGTCTGTGGTGCTTGGCAGAAGAAAAAATACCGCAAGTACAAAAACGGAAACAAGCATCCCGGGAAAATTTTTCTGCGTTGATTTCATAATGCCCTGCTATACGGCGCCCTAGTTTTTAAGCCCGACAGGCTCCTGAGCTAAAGCTCCTGGAGTTTGCAAAGTAAAAAATCGTTCTTACAAACGATTTTTTTCATCAAAGGCG
>JAISJS010000134.1 GCA_031261385.1 Treponema sp. | reverse complement strand
GATCTGCCGTATCACGGGCTCCACGGACTTGGCCATGGAACCGATCACACCGCTGTTGGTAGGCACATCCCGCCAGCCCAGAACCTCCAGGCCCAGGCCGGCAGCCAGCTCTTCCATATATTTCACCATTGCCGAAGACGCCTCCGCCGGGCCGGGGAGAAAGACCAGGCCCGTGCCGTAGGTTCCGGCGGGGGGCAGATTGGGGATGAACCGCGTATAGAAATCGTGGGGGATCTGTAAAAGCACCCCGGAACCGTCGCCGGTTTTATTGTCCGCGCTCTCCGCGCCCCGGTGTTCCATCCGTTCCAGAACCTCAAGGCCCCGTTTCAAAATAGCATGGGATACGCGGCCCTTAATATCCGCCACAAAGCCGATGCCGCAGGAATCATGCTCATCTTCTTTTCGATATAAACCCGTATGTTCACCCATGAAAGCTCCTTACCAAAAGCAATTCCTCATAGTTATACAAAAAAATGGTTTTTTATGCAATATCTTGACTATTGCCGATCGAAAAAGTAAACTTAGTTCATAGACTTAGTCCATTACAGGAGCAATTCGCCATGCCGCACGTAAATATTCATGCCGCTAAAACGAATCTTTCCCGCCTGGTAGAAAAGGCCGCCCAGGGGGAGTCCTTTGTCATCGCCAAGGCCGGCAAGCCGATGGTTACGGTTAGCCCCTACAAGGCCCCGGAAAAACCCCAAAAGCGGGTTGGGTTTTTGAAAGATTTTATCACCGCCTCCGACGATTTTGACCACATCGCGGAAGAAGAAATTGCGGCATTATTTGAGGGCTCACCGTGAGGCTGCTTCTGGATACGCATATTCTTATCTGGGCGGCCAAAGATACGCTGTCCAAAAAGGCGATGCGGTATGTACTGGACTCTGAAAATACCCTGTGCTTTAGTCCTGCCAGCATTTGGGAGATTACCATTAAAAACAGCCTGAACCGGCCCGATTTTAAGGTTGATCCTGCCCTTTTCCGGGGCAGCCTCTTAGAAAATGGGTATGAGGAACTCTGCATTACCAGTTTGCACACCGTATTGGTTGGGGATCTTCCGCCGCTGCATAAGGATCCCTTTGATCGTATGCTGATTGTCCAGGCCCGGTCGGAAGGGATTGTGTTACTCACCGCCGACAGTACGGTGGCAAGTTATGGCGGATCGATTATTCTCGTATAAAAAAGCCGCCGCCGAAAGGAGGAAACGGCGACGGCAAAAAAAATATGGAGGGAATTCTATTAATAAGGAAACAAAATGGGGCATATAAGGTTACAAAAAAGTGATGAGAGTGGAAGAAATGATAAGAGATGAGTGATAAGAGATGAAAGAAGAAGCCCCCTCATCTCTTATCTCTTATCTCTTTAATCCCTATCCTTATGATATGAGGCAAAGGCCGCCCTTCACCGTTATTTACGAGGACAACCACATCACTGCGGTGAACAAAGCCGCGGGGATCGCGGTAAGCGGGGATCGCTGGGACGAGTCGGCGGAACGGCTGGACAAGCTCCTGGGCGGCTATTATAACGGCCCTATCTTTATCGTACACCGCCTGGATCGGGAGACTTCGGGGATCATCGTCTTTGCCCGGGACGAGGATACCCACCGGCACCTTTCCCGGGCCTTCGAATCCCGGGAGGTGGAAAAAACTTACTGCGCCGTGGTGCATGGCCGGCCCCTCTGGACGGAAACGGATTGTGATCTTGCCCTGGTTCCGGACGGGGACAAGCTGCACCGGACCACCATCGACAAGCGTCACGGCAAAAAATCCCTTACCCGTTTCCGCCTCCTTTTAAGCGCCGGCAGTTATTCCGTGGTGGAAGCCCGCCCTGCCACCGGCCGTACCCACCAAATCCGGGTTCACTTGTCCTCCCTGGGCCACCCCGTGGTTTGCGATCCCCTTTACGGCGCCCGCAACAGCCCCAAACCGGTGTATCTTTCGAATTTCAAAAAGGGCTGGCGGGGGGATCCCCTGGAAGAAAAGCCCCTGCTGGAACGGCTGGGGCTCCACGCCTCCCGGCTGACCCTGCCCTACACCCCCGATGGCATTACCCTGGAAGCGCCCCCGGCACGGGATATGGCGGCGCTAATCAAACAGATGGAGAAAATTGGGAACGGTAAAATAGTATATTGACGACCGCCACCCGGGAAAGTTAGTATTATAAAATTCGGAGTAACGTATGCTTTTTGGAAAGAAAAAAAAGACCGTCCTTGAGCCGCCGTCAGGGGGCGATACCGATAGATCCGGAATTGAGAAGCGCAAGGCTGCACGGTATACCTCATTAGCCGGCATCCGTATTAACGGATTTGAAGGCCATGCGGCATTACGGGATATGAGCAACAACGGGTTCCGCATGGCAAGCAAAACCTTTGTAGCGATTATGCCCAAAGAACAGTACATCATGCAGATCCTCCCTGAAGAGGTATCCGGTGTGGCCCCCTTTGAATTGAAAGTTGAGGTTCGTTGGACCCGTAGTACCGAATTTCTTTTTGCGGCGGGATTTGTCATTGTTACGCCCCCCAGAGATGCCAACCTACAACGGTATGTGGATCATCTGAAACGGCGGACCGAGTGGGCATAGGGTAAAACATGAAAAGCCGCCGCGAAGAGCGACGGCTTTTAAGACACTACTTTGCCTTAGGTTTTCTGCCCCTGGTTCCGGTTCCGGCGGTCTTCGCTGCCGGCACAGGAATTTCAAGACGGTCAATCGCCGCTGCAGGGAAAACCGCTTCCTGACCTTTATGGTCATCGGCAAACCAAACGGTGGTTACCTGCTTGGCGTCAATATTAACCGACTGCACCACCATCTTGGGACTATTGGGAAGCCCCGTCACCACAACCACATCTCCGATAAGTCGTTCTGTTGCACGTACACTCATTACAAACCCCTATTATAAGTCAAATTGTTAAGGAACTCCAGTTCCAACTATCTTTTTATATCAGATAATAGTTTCTTTTGCAATAGAAATTCCTTGACAATACGAATACTATGTCAATATAATTCCCCATAATGGCATCGGGAATGAAGAAGCTGCGGGTAGAAGATTCGATAGGGCAGGTACTGTGCCATGACATGACCCGTATTGTAAAGGGCGAAATGAAGGGCCCCCAGTTCCGCAAGGGGCACATCATCCGGGAGGAGGACATTCCTATGCTCCTTTCCATGGGCAAGGAGCAGATTTTCGTCTGGGAAAAACTGCCCGGTATGCTCCACGAGGATGAGGCCGCCGAAGCGCTGGCGCTGATCTGCCGGGGAAAAAATATCCGGCAAAGCGGCCCGGTGGAGGGGAAAATCGAGTTTTTTGCCGAGAGCGAGGGGCTTTTTTACTTTGATACGGAAAAACTTGACCAAATCAACGA
>JAISJS010000052.1 GCA_031261385.1 Treponema sp. | reverse complement strand
TTTAAGCGCAGGGGATTTACGATTACCTTTTCGTCCTGATAAAATTCCATAAAATTAAACCCGCCGAATGTCGCCGCGTACTGATCCTGCTTTCCGCCGGCCAGCCCTAAATCCTCACGCTCAATCTTATACGCAAGGGAAGCGATGTCGTATTCCCCAAGGGGTAAATTGAGCCATTCGGTATAGGCCTTTATGATTGCCACCACCATAGTTGAAGACGACCCCAGGCCGGAACCCGCCGGCGCATCGGAGTAGGTGGTCATGACAAAAGATAGCGGCTTCCCACTGTTGTAGTCCGCAATGATGCGGTTATAGATACCCGTATGGAGCTGTAAGGCATTGGAAACCGGCAGGACGCTTTCGGCCTTGTATTCCTCCGTCTTTTCCAAATCATTGGCGCGGAATACTATCTTCCCATTGTCCGCAGGCTCAAGGATACAATAGGCGTACATATCTATGGTGGCATTCAGCACATTGCCGCCGTAGATATTGTAATAGGTAGCAATATCAGTACCGCCCCCGGCCAGTCCAAGCCGGAGCGGTGCTTTAGAACGTATGATCATATATTTATTTACCTCAGCAACCAACCACGGTTATAGCGCCTTCATTAGTCCATGTCAGGCGTTCATCCCAGCTTTTCTGTTTTGCCCTGGGCCGCCGGTCAAAGATCAACAGGTATGCCGGAGCGGCGCCGTCTGTTTTATCACGGTACAGCGCGGTTTGCCGTAAGCCCTCTTGTTTTACTTCTTCCGGCGAGTCATAGGAATGTACCAGTTTGATTTCTATGATGTACCAGCGCTTGTTGTATTCTACCCCTAAATCCATGCGGCCCCGGCCCGCGGCGTATTCCCGCTCAATGCGCCCGCCGCCGTTAAGGATACGCTGTAGAAATGACATTAACAGCAAATGAGGAAAAGCCTCTGTATAGTCCGACTTCTGTTCCCAGACTTCGGAGTTCTTCCGCCAGAAACGCTGAAATTCCCGTAACAGGGCATCCATATCAAGGTGGCCATCGGCCTTTTTCCACTGCCACTCGGGCGCGGGGATTGCCAGTTGGGTTCCGTAAGTTATAAGACGGGCAATTACTTCCCGATAGAGGGGGTTGGCAACCATGGGGGTTCCATTCTCAATCGTCACCAGACCCAAATCAAGGCAGACCCGGAACCCCTCGCCTTCGACAAGCGCAGGGTCGGCTTCTCCCGATATAATGGTCTCCATCACCTTCCGAACCCTTGGATCCTCCATACGGACGGCAAGGGACTCAAGGTGGGTTTCCCGGGCCAGGATCATCTGCTCCCGCGCCTTGCGGATATGTTCGATGGCTACGGTTTCCCGGCTGTCTTCGTCCATGATGCGCATGGTGGCACGCATAAATAATGAATTGACAATCCAGGGATGCCCCCGTGACTGGTCGTACACATAATCAAGCGCTTCTTCAGTGATTGGCTGTCCAGTTTCTTGGGTCCGCTGGGCAAATAATCTTGTAATATCGTCTTTACTAAAATTGGATAGTACCGCAGAATCGGCTTTTATATTGAAGGGAGAACCGGGATTCGGGGCAATACCGCCTTTGGATGCGGTAATATAATCCTTTAGATCCCGCATACCTACTAATGCGATGGATACGGGAAATATACCCACAGCCCGCTCAGCAAACCCGCCCCGAAGCTGCCGCAGAAAACTGATTAATGCTTCCCCTTCCAATACATCGGTTTCATCAAAAAGCACCACCAGTGGCTTTGGGGCCACAAGCTGTGCCCATTTGCCTAATGTAGTCTGTAGAAGACCCTCGGTATTTTTTTCATCAATTACAGGAACAGGAATTTTCGCATAGCCTGCAAAATTGCAAATAGCGCGATACATGGTACGCATGGCTTCCGCCCGTTCTTTTACGCCCTGGCAATCTTCCAGGCTGACATAACAGGCCACCGCTTCATCCCCGGCATTGATTTCCCTCAGCCAGCTTTGCAGAAAAGTGGTCTTCCCGGTTTGGCGGGGGGCGTGAAGAACCCAATACAGCTTATCCCGGATATACCGGTGCAACTGCGCCCCTACGAGCCGTTCCTCCGGGGGGAGCATATAATGATCCTCGGGATTACAGGGGCCGGTGGTATTAAAAAAACGGACAGGACGTTTTGGGGGGTATTTATTTGGCATTAGTTTTTCTATTTCGTTTAGGTTTTTTAATACCGGCAACAAAACTATTGAGGGTATTAAAGCTTTTTTGATGTTGCCGTCTAAGCCATAATAATTTTGAAAAGAACGCGCTTTCCAGAACATCCAGGGCAATCTGATCGGCAATGATTCTTGTTTTAGCTGAAAACGCCGTCTTGGGATTTTCAATCATCTTCATTACTTCCGGAGAAATTATTCCGCTTTCCTTTATGGACAACAGAATTTCATCAGCGGCAAGCATATACGGCGGGGTAAAAGAAACCAGGGATGTCGCGTAATAATGTATTATTTTTGCGTTGTGTAGATAGGGGAGGCCGTTATGGCTTATCTGGCAGTTCCATTCACCGCCTAACTCTGCTATTATATTGTTAAGTTCATAATTTGCCTGGTTAAGGGAAGGCATATCCTGGGAACACCCCTTCTTTCTGCTTTCAAGCCAGAGATCATGCCACCTTTCAAAAAAAGCGATGCCATCAGGGCTGTCTCTGCAA
The DNA here is from genome assembly GCA_031261385.1 of Treponema sp. Classification (GTDB taxonomy): domain Bacteria; phylum Spirochaetota; class Spirochaetia; order Treponematales; family Breznakiellaceae; genus JAISJS01. The sequence continues at coordinate 378 of JAISJS010000052.1, read as the reverse complement.
AAGATAAGCCCGCCATTATAGCGGCAATCATTTTGCAGGGATGAACAAAAACCAAGCCGCTTATCCTCCTGTTGAAAATATTCATATAAATGATGTTTTGAAAGCGGAACGTGGGTATCCAATACTGCCCCAATATGTATATCCTGCGGGAATGAAGTATCAAGCCTTTCTGTGATAATGGTGTCGCAGTCAATAAACAAAAAATCCCCCGAGACATATTGCCGGATTGATGTTTTAATCCAGCGGGAAGATTCTTTCTGCGAAAACTCCTCCGGGACCGGAATAATTTCTGTTCCCGAAACAATATGTTCGTATCCGGTACGTTTGCCGGTTAAACCCGCTTTGGTTTTTTCGTCAAGCAGCGCGATAATATCGGCT
>JAISJS010000001.1 GCA_031261385.1 Treponema sp. | reverse complement strand
ATACGGGTGCCGTCATATACGGCTGCCAAGGGCGGCGTGCGAACCATGACCATGCTGCTGGCCAATGAATGGGCCAAATTCAACATCAATGTTAACGCCATAGCGCCGGGCTACATGGCCACCGACAACACCGAGGCCCTGAGGAATGACAAGGACCGGAGTAAGGCCATCCTGGAACGTATCCCCGCAGGGCGCTGGGGCACTCCCCGTGACCTGGCCGGCGCGGCAGTGTTCCTGGCTTCCCCGGCGGCGGATTACATCAACGGCTTTACCGTGGCGGTGGATGGCGGTTGGCTGGCGCGTTAGCAGCGCCTACTGCGGTTGCAAGAAGGGAGATCCCCCGGATAAATCCGGGGGATCTTTTTCAAAATATTGTATAAAAAAACATACAATTGACGTCATTTTACCATAAAAAATGCCGATTCTGCTATTCGTACTATAGAAAAGTTCCAAGATTTTAGATATTATTGCGGTAACAAATATCCCAAAGGAGGCTCCCCATGCCGGAACCAGCCAAAAGAGACCCTAAAGCCCCGAGATTTCTCCAACTTACCATCAAGGACAGCGAGGGCAAAGAATGGTCCACAACCATCGCCCAGCCCAAGGACTTTTCCTCCGGATCGATCGGCTTTTATGGGTCCGATAAGATAACCAACCCGGAAAGCGGCGAGCGGTACCAGTGCGGACTGACGTTTACCTTGATAGGATCCAAGCCGGGGAAATGAATACCCCAACCGTGGAGTGACATGTATGAAAAACCATTTGAATACCATTATTGTATGTATATCCGTAATACTCTGTGTCAGTATATTTTCAGTCAGTATTATTACTTTAAAAACGGCACAAAATGATTATATTATTGTAACCGGATCGGCAACAAAGTCCTTTGTTTCGGACCTTATTGTTTGGCGCGGATCCTTTGCAAAAAAAGCAATGACATCAAAGGAGGCCTATGAAAAATTAAGAACCGATACGGCCGCCGTTAAAGATTATCTCATCAGGAATGGTGTTACTGAAAGGGATATCGTTTTTTCCTCCATTGAAATGAACGAAAATTATAACTATGAATATAATCAAGAAGGGCGGATGACAAAAACTATATTCGCAGGATATACCCTTACCCAAAGGGTCTCGCTGGAATCTACCGAAATAGATAAAATTGAAAGGATTTCCCGGGATATAACGGAACTTATTGACCTGGGGGTAGAATTTTTTTCAATGCCCCCGGAATATTATTATACAAAGCTGGATGAATTAAAATTGGACCTCATAGCGGCATCGGCGGAGAACACAAGATTGAGGGCGGAAACAATAGTAAAACAATCCGGCGCAAGAATTTCAAAATTAAGGACCGCAAACCTTGGCGTTTTTCAAATAACACCGGAAAATTCTTCGGCGGATAATTATAGTTCTTCGGGGATATATGACGTATCAACAAAAAACAAAACGGCCTTTATAACCACGCGGTTAGAATATTTGTTAAAATAAAAAAACCGGCATGGATACATCATACGATCTGGGGATCGTTAATGCCATTATCGTCTCCGCAAATTACGGCTATACGCCCTTCACCGGTTCCGTGGCGGTAAAGGATGGCCGTATCGCCGCCGTTACGCGGGACCGTATCAGTAACACCGAATGTACCCGATTGATAGACGGCGGCGGCAAGATCCTCATGCCCGGCCTTTTTAACGGACACTGCCACGGGGACATGACCCTGGGAAAGGGCTTTGGGGACGGGATGACCCTGGGGGAGCAGAACGACGCGTTCAGCGATCATCACTGGTTCAAAAAATTCATCACCGATGAGGATCGCTATTTCTCACGGCAGCTCACCTACTGCGAAGCCCTACTTTCGGGTACAACCTTTCTCTGCGAGAACATGTACTGGAGCCTGGGGAGCCTCTCCGCAAAGGCCATGGCCGAAACCGGCATACGGGGCGCGCTGGTAGAAGATCTCCGCCTGGATTTCAGCAGCCGGGACGATGCAGACCAAGGTCTGATGGTCCCGATACCGGAACTGAGGGCCTTCATGGACGGGTGCCGCAAACTGGGGCTTGTACCTGTTGCGGGAATGCCGGCTGAGGAGGACTTTGAAACCCGGCGCCTCCTTGCGGCCCAGGAAATGCTGGAAAGCTTAGGTTTACTGCGGACCATGCACCTTGCCGAAACGGATTGGCGTATGGCTATGGTGGAAAAAAAATACGGCCTTAGTTCCATTGAATATCTGCACCGAAACAAAATTCTGGGCCGGCGCTTTATCGGCTCCCATGTTGTCCATGCCTCGGACAGGGATATTTCGTTATTGAAGGAAAACCACGTCCCCGTGGTCAACACCCCCCTCTGCGAGATGAAAATTGCCGACGGGATCGCCCCCATACCGGAAATGGTCCGGCAGGGGGTTACCGTTTGCCTGGGAACCGATGGGGGGATGTGGAACAATTCCAATGACATCTTCCGGGAGATGAAGGGGATGGCCCTGCTCCACTCGATCAACAGCGGTGTCAGAAGCCTTTCTACCAGAGAAATCCTTTCCATGGCTACCATAAATG
>JAISJS010000331.1 GCA_031261385.1 Treponema sp. | reverse complement strand
CGGGGCCAGATGGCGTTTTCCATCACCTTAACGCAGAAATTTTCCACCAGCTCCACGGCGAAATCCGTTGTCATGGTTTTGTTTTCTATATCACTCCGGTAATAGGGGTAGAGGATGCGGTCAAACTGTCCGATGGAGACACTGCCGGCATGCTGTTCTACCTGCATGGCCATGTGGGTCAGGTACATTCCCTGGATGGCCTCGTAAAAATTCCGGGCCGGATAGGCGGGAACCTGGGCGCAGATTTCGGCAATTCGCAGTAATTCCTGCCGCCGCTTTTCGTCCGTACAGTGGGCGGCTTCTTCACGGGCCAGGGCCTCGTACCGTCGGCCGAATCCGGCATAGGCCCGGCAGGCAATCGCCGAAGCCCTGCAGAAATCCCGCTGCCGGATTTTTCCTTCATCATCAAAAACCTTCGCCTGCAGTTCCGACTTGGCTGCCAGCTCCAGCGCCCCTTCCCGTATAATCATGCCGTAATCTGCCATGATATGACCAAACCCGTCGCCGCTGCCGGCGCTGTACCCTGCCAGCAGGCATTCCTGGGCTCGTTTTGCATCGGGGGACAGTTTCCCGTAAAAGTTTTCGTAGAGGCCCAATACCTCATACCGCGCGTCATCGGCATTGGCCCGTATATTTTCCTTGAAATCAATATCATCCGGCAGCCGGGGCATAACCTGAAGGCCGGCAGTATGGTTACCGGTAAGCAGTTCCCCGTCCCGGATATAAATGGGCATATTTTTAAGCTGGGCCGCCAGTGCATACGCCCGTTTGAGAATCCAGGGTTCGCCTTCATGCCGCCGGTAAGCGTCCCGGGCCAGTTCTCCGTTTATTGTCGAATATGATTTGGGGGCATTCATCAGTTCATCCATCAACTTTCTGTTTCGCGGATGAAGATGAAGGCCGGAAATTGGTTCCGGTTGGTAATACATATAGTCTCCTGTTTACACAGCGGGGTTTACTACACGACCGCCGTACTCCCGTATGCGGGCGATCCATTTGGCAAGGTCCTGCGGAGGCCGGGGATACATTTTCTGATCCTCCAGGCCCATAAGGCCGGTCTTTACGGCCGACAGGTTATGGTAGGGGAGGATCTCGGCCCCTTCAAGGTTCGGGTATTTGCCCGTTATTGCCGCTATTCCCCTGAAATGATCTTCGCTGTCGTTCAGGCCGGGGATTACCGGACAGCGGAGCAGGATTTTTGCTCCGGCAGCGGAAAGCCTGCTCAAGTTTTCAAGGATGAGCTCATTGGAAACCCCGGTGTACTTCCGGTGCAATTCCGGATCAGTTTCCTTATAATCATACAGAAAAAGATCCACATGGGGCAGTACCGGTTCGTACACCCCGTAATCGCAGAACCCGTTTGTTTCAAGAGCGATGTGGAGCTTTTCTCTTTTAAGGCCCCTTACAAGGGTAAGCAGAAATTGGCTCTGCAGCGTCGGCTCGCCCCCGGAAATGGTAACGCCTCCGCCTGAGTTATCGTAATAGGGCGTATCCCGCAGGACTTCGGCGATTAATTCTTTTGCAGTACGGTCCCGGCCGACAATTTCCAGGGCCCTTGGTATGCAAACCGCGGCGCACTCGCCTTTGAGCGAACAGGCGGAACGATCAAGATAATGGCCCTGCTCCCCAATTTTATGGACTGCAGGACATACGTTTACGCAGGCGCCGCAGTTACGGCATTTCCGCCTGTCAAAGGACAGCAAATTTTCTGTGGATATTCCTTCGGGGTTGTGGCACCACAGGCAATGCAGAGAGCAGCCCTTGAAAAACAGAACGGTCCTGATGCCGGGCCCGTCATGGAGGCAGAAATGCTGGGTATTAAAGATTTTGCCGGCCGGCTCTGTCATTCCGGATAGTTCAAATTTTCCTTGCCGGGATTTTTAAGGAGCGCGGCATAGCGGCGGCATTCCCATTTTGCCATGTTGAGATTTTGCTCCGACCAGTTGCCGCATTCGGCGGGGGCGGCGCCGGGGACAGGACCGTCAAAGGCTTCGACCCAGGCAAGCATTTCGCGGAGCAGGGGGAGAATGTCGGAAGAATTGAGATCGCCTTCAAAAATCACATAAAAACCGGTACGGCATCCCATGGGGCCAAAATAAACGGTCTTGCCTGCCCATTCCTTGTGGGAGCGGAGAAAAGTTGCCCCAAGGTGTTCAATCGTATGGAGGGCAGGCTGATCGATTACCGGCTCCTGGTTCGGCTGCTTAAAGCGGAGATCAAAAGTGGTGAGCGTGGCGCCGCCGAAACGGTCTTTCCGGGATACATATACCCCCGGTTTAAGCCTGAGATGATCAACCTGAAAACTTGCAATCTTTTCCACAATGGCCTCCAATGATATCTAATAACGCTGTACGCGATCTAACTATTTTTTACAATACGGCGGACTATTTCCGCAGAATGTTTTGACGCTATCGGCAGGAATTCATCAAATTTGACCGGCGATTCGGCGCCGGCGATATCGGAAAGGGCCCGGATGATCAGGGCGGGAATGTCAAAGAGGCGGCAGCAATGGGCAATGGCGGCGCCTTCCATTTCTACGGCTTTTATATTGGGAAACAGGGTTCGGACGGCGGCAATTCTGCCGCTTTCGTGCATGAACACATCCCCGGAACCAATAAGCCCCCGCCGGTGGTTAAAATCGGCAGGAAGAATATTTTCTTTTTTAAGCTGATCCACCGCCTGTTCGCCCCAGAGGATGAGGCTGTCGGAGACGGGGAATATCTGGGGCTGACCGGGAAGCTGGCCGGGCTTGTAATTAAAGGCGGTAATATCGACATCGTGGTAGACGAGGCCGTCGGAAATAATCGCGTCGCCGAATTTCAGCGCCGGATCAAGGCCGCCGGCGGAACCGGTGTTGATTACAAAATCCGGTTTGTAGGTGTTGATAAGCAGGGCGCAGCCCACGGCGGCGTTGACCTTGCCAATGCCGCACTTGAGCAGAACGGCGGGCTTTCCTTCAAGCTTCCCCGAAAAAAATTCAAAGCCGCCGATTGTCTGGATTTCAGGATTTTCCAACGCGCTCCTGATGAGGATTACCTCATCCTCCATAGCGCCGATAATGCCAATCATGTGCTATATCTCCATTGCAGTAGTTTACACGGGATTTCCGGGGTTTTCAATAGTTGCGTGTAACTTTGAATTCTGAATCCTGAAAAGCAGCCCCGAGCCCCATACGGTACTGCGGTTACGGCCCCGTTCTTTTGACAGGTACACGGCTTCGTCGGCGCGGTGGATAATTTCTGTGGCGTCAACGCCGGACTTTTGGTCAAAGGTGTATATCCCCAGGCTGATTGTCACCTGGGGCAGGGGCGGCTCCCAGGGAACTTTCATTGCGGCGACAGAAGTCCGCAGGCGCTCTGCCACCATCCAGACGGTTTCCTTGCCGGTGTTGGGCAGCAGAACGGTGAATTCTTCGCCGCCGAAACGCGATGGCACATCATCGGCTCTGACTCCCTGCTTGAGCGTAAAGGCAAGGCTTTCAAGCACCCGGTCTCCGGCAAGATGGCCAAAGCTGTCATTAAAATTTTTGAATTTATCAACGTCCATGACAATGATCGATGAGGAATAATCGGCCCGTTTGGAACGGGCTACTTCTTCATTTAAGCGGGTCATAAAAAAGCCGTGGTTGAAAAGGCCGGTCTTAACATCCCGCAGCGAGTGTTCGTAATGGAGAAGGTTTTTTATCGCCTGGGAAACAAACGACATAAGCTGCTGTAAAAAAGACAGCTCCGCCTGGCTGTATTCTTCCTCCAGAATTTTTCTGCCTACCGCGATCATACCGTACAGTCCAAAGGGTCCCAGAATGGGAATGACCAGTTCCGGCTTTATTTCTTCAAAGGGTTTGATCGCCTCATCGTTTTTAAGTTCAAAGGCCAAAAGGTCAAAATTGATCGGTTTGGGGTACTGCTGAAAAAACGGTTCAAAGGGGGTGATGCTGTGTACCTTTAACCCCAGGTCGGCAGGTTTGTAGTTTTTATATCCCTTGATGGTGATCTCATCTTTGTTTTGAATCGGTTTCCAAAGGAACGCGATAAACGATGGCAAAAAGTGATCCGATATCTGCCAGACCGTGGCGTCCATTATTTCGTCTATGCTGGTACGGTTAAAAATATCCAGTCCGCTGGCAAGAAGATTTTTGTAATTGCGGATTTCCTGTTTTAGCACATCAATGTGACGAAAAACCCCGATATCCTGCAAAAGGGAATAATGTTCCATTATTTTTGGATTGGAAAGAAAGTCCTCTTCGTCAATACCGGGGGTCTTTTCGTTTTTTTTCATTAAGTTACGGAATAATGGTCACTGATGGAA
>JAISJS010000032.1 GCA_031261385.1 Treponema sp. | reverse complement strand
CCGGAAGATGCTCTGCGAATATGTCAGTAATATCAATGTTAGAGGAAACACCATAACCCTGACCGACCTTATGGGCCGGGAGCTGGTGGTTGCCGGTTCCCTGCAAAGCGTGGACCTGGTCAAGAACGCCATCACCATTTTGGCGCAATCGCGGGAGAAGGCCTAGGAGCCTGTGGCACTTGTAGGTTTTTCGCCCTCCACCCTACGGGTTCCGGTCGAAAAACCTTCGATAAACCGGCTCCTGCCTGCTTCGCACGTCGGTCAAGTACTCGTCGATGCTTTTCCCCGTCCCTCCCCTGCATACTCCCCCCCGCCGGATTTAACATTTTCTTCACAGCAAAAAAATAATTTCAAGCGGTAAATCTCAAAAACTGAAGTTTTTAGAGATTCCCTTTAATATAAAAAGCCAAACGTCTCTTCCCATATAAACGCAGCAATTTTCTTTCTAACATACTCACCACCGAATAAGGCGCCAGGGGGGCTGGGAGTTCCCCTCGTGGACGTCTCTGGAATTCCCCGCCGGAAGAAACCAGCATTGCGGAGAGAGTAATACAAAAAAAATACGGCGGGTTCTGTAGGCGGACTCTACAGGTTAGTCCACGAGGGGATTTACCATGTCCCCCTGGCGATTTATTTGGGACTTATGTATATTCAAATTAAATATCGCTGCGGAACTCACTGCACCAATTGCAAAAACTTCCGTGTCCGCTCTTCCCGGGGATTCTGAAACACCACATCGGGGCTTCCGGCTTCAAGGATGATCCCGTCTTCCATAAAGATAACGCGGTCGGAAATATCGCGGGCAAATTTCATTTCGTGGGTTACGATGAGCATGGTCATGCCGCCGACGGCAAGTTCCTTGATCACTTGCAGCACCTCGCCAATCATTTCGGGATCGAGGGCGCTGGTGGGTTCGTCAAAGAGCATGACATCGGGGTTCATTGCAAGGGAACGGGCGATGGCGACACGTTGCTGCTGACCGCCGGATAATTGCCAGGGGTAGGAATCGGCCTTGTCGGAGAGGCCTACCCGTTTTAAAAGTTCAAGGGCCTTTTCCTCGGCTTCTTTTTTATTCATCAGTTTAAGATCCACCGGGGCGAACATCACATTTTTTTTGGCGGTCATGTGGGGGAAAAGATTGAACTGCTGAAAGACCATGCCGATTCTGCGGCGCATCATGTTAAGGTTTGCATGTTTCCCGGTCATCTCATGGCCGTCAATAATTACCGTGCCGGAGCTGGGGACCTCCAGCATATTGAGGCAGCGGAGCAGCGTGGATTTTCCCGAGCCAGACGGCCCGATGATGCAGATCACATCCCCCGCATCAACTTCCATGCTGATCCCTTTAAGCACGTCAAGCTTGGTAAAGGATTTATAGAGGTCCTTAACGAGTACTTTTGCTTCCATAATCGAGCCTCTTTTCAACATGGGCGGAAACCTGGGACAGCACCGTTATGATTGCCAGGTACACAAGCGCAACAATGGACCAGGTTGCAAAAGACTGCATGGTCCTTCCGATATATATTTTCGCCTCGTAGACAATTTCACCCAGACTGATGATCGAAATAATCGAAGTGTCTTTAAGGCTGATAATAAACTGATTAACCAATGAGGGAATGGAAACCCGTATTGCCTGCGGCAGAATAATTCTGAACATTGCATGATGATACGACAGGCCAAGGCTCCGCGCCGCTTCCATCTGCCCCTTGTCGATAGCCTGAATGCCGCCCCGGAAAATTTCTGCGATGTAGGCGCCGGCGTTCAGCGAAAGAGTGATGATCCCCGCCACAAGCGGCGAAAGCCGGAAATTAAAACCAAAAGACTGGATAAGCTGGGGGATACCAAAATACACAAAAAAGGTCTGGACCAAAAGCGGCGTACCCCTGATGGCCCAGATATAAAGGCGGGCGATTAAACGCAGGACCTTGACTTTCGAGAGTCCGATGAGACAAACCAGCAGCCCCAAAAAGATCGCGATGATGAGAGCCGCCAGTGTCGTTTCAACCGTGACCACCATCCCGCGCATCAGGAGCGGAAAAACATCTTTTAAAACTCCCGAAAAATCCATTCCTGCGTCCTGTTATGCGTTCTAATTGGTTTTAATATACTTGTCGAGTATCGCCTGATACTTTCCGTTCTTCTGAATATTGACCAGGCCCGCATCAAACTGCTTAAGGAGATCCTGATTCTTGCCCTTGAGTACGGCAAACCCGTATGAGGAACCCCGTTCCATATCGGTAACTATTTTAAGGCCGTTCCCCTGGGAAATTCCGTATCCCATTACCGGGAAGTCTTCAAAACAGGCGGCGGAATTGCCGGACTTTACTTCCTCGTACATAAACGGGGATTCATCAAAGTATACCAGATTGAATTTGTACTGAGCGGCAATGCCCTCGGCAAACGTAGCGCCTTCGGTACCGGTCTTGACAGCAACGCGTTTTCCGGCCAGGTCGGCATAACTCTTGATGGCATTGTTATCGGCCTTAATCGCCATAACCACGCCGGAATCGTAGTATGCCTGGGAAAAATCATATTTCAATTTGCGTTCTTCGGTAATGCTCATCCCGGCGATAACCCCATCGGCCTGGCTTGACTCAAGAGCCGCAACGGCTGCGCTGAACCCCAGCGGTTTAAGATCATAGGCAAAGCCCTGATCCGAGGCAATGGCGGCAAGGAGTTCAATATCAACCCCCACGTAGTTGCTGGACGCATCCTGGAACTCAAAGGGCGCAAAAGTGGTATCCGTGGCAATAATGAACACCGTGCCTTTGGCATCTTTATTTCCCCCGGCATAGACATTGCTGCCGACGCTCATCAGGGCGGCGCAAACCAGTAAACCAAACATAAATCTTCTTTTCACAGTAATTTCCTCCATAATGGAATTAAGTATGAGAATTATAGAGAATTTTCATAAATACGACAACTGTACGCTGCATGGGCGCCACTACACGGGCGCGCTGCACGAGACATCACGCTTCGCGGGCTATCGGACGTCAACTTTCTTACCGTTTGGGCTTGATGTTCAAATTCACCCCAAGCTTGTCTTCACTGTCAACAATGGTCCAGCTTGAGCCCGGATACAGGCCAATTGTCCGCATTTCGTAGCCCTTTTCCTCAAGTTCCCCGATAATGGCGTCCCGCCTTCCGCCCGCCTCAAACCCCAAATGATGGACCCCCTGGCCGTGTTTGTCCAAAAATTCCTGAAAAGTGCTTTCCCCGCCGGTCGGTTCGTGGAGTTCAATAATAAAACCCCGGTCCCGTGCGTCAATACTGGCCAGTTTGAGGCCGTAAATCGCCTTTTTTCCGCGGTACGTTATGTCATTATCCGCCGTTGCGTTATACTCCCGGATTTTCGGCATGGGCGCGTCAAACAATTCGCACCATTCCTTTGCGGCTTTCTCAATGTCCCTGACGATGATTGCCACCTGGATAAATCCGTTAAAGTCGATAGCGTTCTGCATGTGTACCCCCGGGTAGTATATCAGGTTTCAGGCACATTTTTAATACATATACACATCTAGCGGCGGGTCCTTCCCGGCATTCG
>JAISJS010000237.1 GCA_031261385.1 Treponema sp. | reverse complement strand
AGAAATTTAAACAGACAAAACAAAAATGTATATTCGGCAGTTCCTTCTGCTGATGAAAATGCGCGAAAAACAAGAAACGCATCATAAAGGGGATGCCGGGTTTCTTTTCCCATAACATCTTTTGCAAGCAGCACAGGCTCCGCGCCGGGTTCCGGCTGCGGACAAATAATCGACCAGTGGGAATGGGAAAAGCGGCGCTCAATGGAATTGCCATTTGCGAAACTGTTGTATACGTCAATACTGTCTGCAACATCCACTTTACGATTTGATACATCACTGGGATCCGCAGGATCCAAGGGATCCGCAGGATCCCAGGCCTCCCACCGGCTTGCCCTGTGGTAAAACTCCGCCAGCGCCAAATTAAAATTCCGCTCACTAAAAGGCGGATTCGGAGGCAGCAGCGAAATGATTAAATCTGCGCAGTGGGGGATTTCCGGAAAAACCGGCGCTTCTTTCGGAGTCATCGACTCTATTAAAATTGATGATTCTGCGGTAGAATTTGATTCTGTGAGATTTTTTGGCTTTACCTGTTTGGCAGGCTCTACGATAAATGGCGCCGGTAATGTAACCGCTAAAGATTTACCAAAATGATCCGCCAAATCCATACCCCGCAGGCGGAATAGAACACGCGGGTCGGCGTCAATTTCCCGTGCGATGATATAATAAAGGGCCGCCATGTGCTTGCAGGGGTCTCCGTAATCGGGGCAGTTACATGATCGTTTCATATCCCGCCAGCGTTTTGGAATAAGTTCAATCCCTGCGGCGCGGAGTTTTTCAAGAAATTCCTCGGGCAGCTCCCCTGCGGCAATCCGGGCAAGCAGCGCCGGATCATCCTCAATCATGGCAAAAACTTTTTGCTTTTCCTTGAGCTCAGAAAAAGTAATTTCCACCCGGTAAAAAGGCCGGTAATTGCCTTCGACTTTTGCGATGGCGTGTCCGTCTTTAATATCCAGTGAAAGAACCCGCCCGGCGTTGGCATACCTTCTCCCCCGGTCGAGCCGTTCGCCCATTTGGTAACTGTCCAGAACTTCAATAAACCATGATCCCCACGGGGTAACACCGTATTGCGCCTGTGCCATAAGGCGTGATGTTCCTTTACTGCAAAAGCGCGTCCAAATCAATTTCGCCTGCGGTACACGGCACGGTGATTCCCCAGTTTTCAAGAACCTCGGGGTGGACCTCGCCAAAAGAGCCTGCGATCTTGCCCTTGTATAAAATTGATGCGGCGCGGCCGGGAATGTAGCGCGGGTCCTGCGATTCTTCAACATCATACTCACGGGCAATATAATAAAAGAGCGTCTGAAGCTGACCTGCGGCGGTGTTAAAGTTGGCGTCCTTGTCGGCATGGAGAAAACCCGCATATTGCCGTGTTGCCGTGCCGGTGACCGCTCCCCCGGGGAAATAAGCATTATCGCAGTTTTCACCGTTGTCCCGGTAGGCGACTTTGCCGATTTCAAAAATGCAGTGCGGATACGCCGAATGACCGGAAGCGCCTTCGCTGTTCAAAAGGGACGCAAGCACCGAGTCCCGTACATACTCATAATTTTCCGACATCGGATTTGCTATTTTGATGATCCTGCCGGCGTTGCTTCGCATATTTTCCACGAGGTCCTTCCGCGAACCGAGGTAGTTATAGATCATCTCCTGATAGCCCATGCCGATAAAAATTTCTTTGATGCGGCGGCTGAAAACCGTTATCGGCGAAAGCCGCCCGACGGTAAAATCACGGGGGCGTTCCGGTTTAAAGGAGCCAAGGGTTCGGCCTATCATCACATCTTCTGCAACATCGGCGGCATGGAGAAAATCGTTGCGGTATTCAGGCGGATACGCGATGATCCCTGCGACTTCGGTTACTGCGACTGAAGTCGCTACAACTTCGCCGCGTTCAATATCTTGCGCCTGTTTTGAGCGCACTCCCATCCGTTCCAGGGCTTTTACGCAGTCTTCACCGCTGATTTTTTCGCCAAGGAATTTTTCAACCCGCGCGAGCGAACAGAAAACCGGTTCCTGAAAATAATACGGCGTAGTTACCGTGGCGCCGAACGGCGTTTCATAGTCATACTCAACCTCAACCGGCTCAATCGTAAAACCCTGATCGGCCAGATCGCAGGCCATGATCGAAGCCGCCAAAGTGACCGACGGCTGATCGGTTCCGGTAAGTTCCACAAAAAGGTCCGTGTCGCCGACCTGCACCGCGCCCAGGTCCGCCGAGTTGATAATCGGCGGATACGAAAGAACGCCGCCCTTTGAATCGACCAAAAGCGGATGCAGCGGTTCGTGTTCCTGAATAAAGCCGTATTCTTTTCCCTTGGGATGCTGCTTTAAAATCTCCCGCAACGTCAGGGGAACATCCCACTGCAGCGGCACAAAGGAAACCGAGTCGGGGTCAACCGCCTTGTAAATAATCGGCCATTCGATTTTGGCGATACGATAAAGCCCCATCGAAATGGTCCGCCGTTTGCGGCCGAAATTCCACGCAAGTTTTTCCTGAGTCTGAATATTGTCCCGCAGCGACGCATCGGAAATTGATTTCCCCGAGGCGATAAATCCCGCCAGATACGGCCGCACTTTTTTGACCGATTCCAATACCTTAACTTTATGATTTGCCTTTTTGAAATTACCGGGCGTCGAAAAGAACGGATATTCCGGGCGCTTGCCGCCGCCGTGTATCCGCAGCTGCCGGGCGCA
>JAISJS010000214.1 GCA_031261385.1 Treponema sp. | reverse complement strand
CGGAGTTTTGAAGGCAGGCGTTTCTATGCGCAAAAAGGGAGGCGCTCCCCATGAGCAGTTCCCCGGAAATGGAAAATGAAACGAACGGGATCGAAAATCCCGGCAAGGATATTCTTTTGAAAATCAAGGATAAGGCCATTTTTTTAGGCTGGATAGCAGGCTTGCTTCTGATGGGGGGGCTCCTTTGGGCGCTTACCGGACATGTGCGCGAGATTTCCCTTATGCAGTCGGTGAACCGAGTGTTTATTTTGCACGATGATCCGCGGCGGCTTGCCGCCCCCCTGCACGTCAGGCGGAGCGCCGGCAAGGTCAGCCCGCTGGGGAACTGGTACAGCCAGGCCAATTCTGAAAATACTTTTTTTGTTTTTACGATTATGGGAAACGGCGTTTCGGCAGTCTGCGGCGCTTCTGTGTCACGGGAAGGAACGGTCCTGGAAATCATACCGGTCAGTATTCATGCCGCAGATGCGCTGAAACGGCTTTCCCCCGGGATCATTCAAATGTATGTCCGCCGTATCGAAGCGCTGGGCCTGCCGGAGGGGAGGAAAAATGGGTAAAACCAATCAACCGCATATACTATGGGGTTCCAGTTCCCCGTTGGTCTGTCTTGCCGGAGGCGCCCTCCTGGTTACTGCCTCGTGCCGGCTGGCCTTTGCCCTGGTGATAACCGGGGCTCTGCTCTGGGTGTACAGCCTGACTGTGCTGATTGCCATTCCTGCCCGTTCTGTCTTTCCGCGGCAGGGTAAAAATCTGGTTTTGGTTTTCCTTGCCGCCTTTGTCGGAAGTGTGTACGCCTTCTTAATCACGCTTGCAAGCCCTGTTTTGGGGATGGAACTCCTGTTTCTCATTTCCCTGGTTCCCCTTATCTGTGTGGGGTCGGGGCTGCTTGAACGGACGGCGGAGATGGATATGGGGGAAGCTGTCAGCAGGGCGTTTTCCGAAGCGGGGGCGCTGGGCTTTTTCATTGTTGCCTTTTCGCTGATTAGGGAGCCCTTGGGATTTTTTTCCCTTTCGTTCCCCGGCGGCGCACAGGGGATAGTACAAATTTTCTCCTCCGGCAGGGAGGGCTTTCTCCCGGTCTTTATTGTTGCTTCTTCTTCCGGGGCGCTTTTACTTCTTGGCTACGGGGTGAGTCTGTACCGGTATTTCAGAAGCGCCCATGTTTCCGGGGAGGATAAACAATGATTGCCGGCCTTGCCGCCCTTGCGGTTTTTTCAAGCCTCTCCCTGAATTTGGCGCTTCAGTGTGCGCTGGGTATGCGCCTTATCGCCGCCCCCGCCGAAGGGGAGGATTATCCCCCCCTGCTACAGGCGCTGCTTCTTTTTTCATCGGTACTCCTCCTCTGGATAATTTTTACCTATGTCCTTTCTCCAATCATTTCGGGCGCCCTCATCTACATCTTCATTTTTCCGCTGAGCGCGCTGGTTTTTTCCTGCCTTGAATTTTTCGTTCTGCGGGTACTGCTGAAAAAGCCGATCCCCGCACAGTCTTTGGTGTTTTGCGACGCCCTTGCCGGCGCAGCCCTGTTTGTTTCGCTGAATCTGGCCAGAGGCTTTATTGATGCGCTGGTTCTGTCGGCCGCCTTCGCCGCGGGGGTTCTGCTTGCGCGGCTCATCCTCTGCGAGGTACGCCGCCGTTCCACGCTGGAAAAAGTTCCCCATTATTTGCGGGGCAGTCCGCTGATACTTATTTCAATGGGACTTCTGTCCCTTATTTTCAGTTCTGCGGCGGCGGTCTTATACCGGGTCATCAATTAAGGTTCCGGCTCTTGTCGCTTTTCAGGATATACATTTTGGTATATAGTGATTAAGATATTACTTACAGGGTTAGCAGGCGGCGATGAGTTATAAGATAAATCTGATACTGGGTTCTCATAATCATGTCCCTTACGGCGCAGGTGATGATGAGTTTGAAACAACCTACGAGACAAAATTAAAACCCTTTGTTTCAACCCTGTACAAATATCCCGGCATACAGGCCGCCCTGCATTATTCCGGGGTACTGCTCCACTGGATTGAACGCACCCATCCCGAATTTATCATGCTCATTGGCGATTTGGTTTCCCGGAAGCAGGTGGAACTGCTTGGGGGCGGATTCTATGAGCCGATGATGCCGCTTATCCCTTTGCAGGACAAAATAGGGCAGATTGAATTTTTAACGACGTATCTGCGCAGGCAATTCGGGAAACGGCCCCAGGGCTGCTGGCTGCCCGCACTGGCCTGGGAGCAGAATATGGTCAGCCCCCTTTCTGCCAGCGGCATGGGGTATACCTTTTTGGCAGAGGAACAGTTTATCCAGGCGGGGCTTGAGGGAATGGATCTTTTTTCCCCGTGCGTCACCGAGGATCAGGGAAAGATCATCACGGTGTTTCCGCTGTTAAATTCGGTGCGGTATGAACTTACCCGCAAAAAAGCCTCCGATGTTTTTAAGGCGCTCTCAGAAAAAAAAGGCGGAGACGGAGAATTAACCGTTTCAGTATTTCCGGAAACGCTTTTTTCCGAAGACGCCGCCCGGTCACCCGAATATGTTTTTCATCAATTTTTTGAGGAACTTTCTCTCTGCGCCCCCTTTGTTGAATGTACCGGTCCGCTCAAATTTTACAAAGGGCTGGAAGGTTTGAAAAAAGCCTACTTCCCCGACTCCCTCGGCTGCCGGCCCTTGACCGGAAAAAATGCCCGGGAAATTCCGCTCCGGCCCCGCCAGTGTCTGATAAGCCGTCCCGAAGCAAACGGGATTTATTCCAAGATGATTTTTACCCATACGCTTATCAACCAGCTGCGGGGGGATAAATCCCGCAAGCGCACTGCGCGGGAAGAACTGTGGAAGGCCCAGGGCGCCGATGTTTTTTATCCGCCGGAAGAACGGGGGCTCCGCCGTCCTTTGATACGGAGCGCCGCATACCGCGCGCTTTTGGAAGCGGAACGTATGACCCGTGAAAAGGGAAACTTTATCCCCTCCCTTATGAATTTTGATTTTGACATGGACGGAGAGGGAGAATTTCTTTTTCAGGATACGAAGATAAATTGTTATATCCAGAACCTCGGCGCCTCCGTTTTTGAACTGGATTTTCTGCCGAAAACCTGGAATTACCTTGATACCTATTCTTTATCACAGGACTGTACTGCCAGACGGACCGCTTTCACCGACTGCCTTTTTCCCGAAGATGTTACCCCCGAAAGCGCCGGTAAATATTTGACGGATTTTTCTGCGGACAGCCGCAGGGGGGAATATCGTAATTGCGGCGTAGAGCGCTATAAACAAACCGAACTGGACCGGGCTCACGGGAAACTCCATTTCCGCCTTGGAGTAAAAAGCGGCGTTTTTCTGGGCAATATTGCCATTGAAAAACGCTATTCACTCAGGAAAGATACCCTTACCGTAAGTTATACCCTTGCCAATATGGGGCCGGAAACTGAAAGGTTTCAGTTTGCCCCGGTGATCGATCTGTCCTTTCCCGGCGATGGGGATGTTTTCCTGCGTTTGTTCAAATGCAAGGCCGGCGTCAGGGACACGGTTCTTGCCGATGGGATAGTGTACGATGCCGACGCCGTGAAACTTCAGGATCTTAAAAACGAAGTCCAGATTGTTCTTGCGTCAAAAAAGCCGTTTAACGCTTCGGTAGTACCGGTGCGTTCTCCCGATTCGCAGTACCAGTCAACCTGCATCGCCCCCCTGCAAAGCGTTTCCCTCAACCCCGATGAAAAATGGGATACCGAATTCAGCTTAAAAATTGCACACTAAGCTTTGTAATGTAGTTAACGCTGCCCAAAAGGAATACACTGGCTTTTAGAGGTTTTTATGTTCAGCAGGCTGCGGTTAAGAATTCGTATAAAAATCCTTTGTATCCTTTGGGCGGTATTTTTGCCTCCGGTTTATGCCGATGAGCTTGGGGATATTTTGGCGGAGGTCCCCGGGATGATTCCTGGGGTGATCCCCGGGGAAATCCCCTGGGAGATGGTCCTGGGCCCGGCCTTTACTATAGGAAACCGGGGTGTTCTGCTGGATCTTACACAGGGACTTAAATATATCAAAAAGGGTTTTTCCCTTGAGGAGTTAAACCGCGTTCCCCGGGCCGGGGAAGAGGAATGGAGGGTACTGAAAGCCGGGGAGAGCGAGGATGTGATCGTTAAATCGATCTACGGCAGCAGCCGGGTTTTTCTTTCGCCCTTCTCCGCCCCGTCGCAGGAGTATACGATCCTCATTCCGTTTAACCTGGGGGCGGAGCGTTTTACCGCCCCGGGGGGCTACTTTCCTGCCAACGCCCTGTATTTAGGCGGCATAGGCGAAAACTGGGCGGTATACCTCAACGGGGAGCTGGTCCAAAACGAGTTTTATCCCAGGGACCGCTCCATGCACCGGGGCGTGACCGTTCCCGTCAACTCAGGACTGTTTCTTCCGGGCGAAAACATCCTGGCCTTTAGGGTATATGGCTCATCTGATGCGCCTGATACGGGGATCTACGGCCCCTGTTATTTTAGCCTTCTGGGCGCCTTAAAAGATTCCCTTAACGATACGCTGAATCTCCTCATGAGCGGCGCTTTTATACTTATCGCCATTCTCTATTTTTGCCAGAACTTTTTTATCTTTAAGGATCGGGAATTCAACAAATTATGGACCTACATCATCTTCAGCGTTTTCTGCTTCTGCGCCGCCCTGTATTATTTTACCCGGACGACGATGGCCTTTGATCTGTTTAAAAACACCGCCATCCTCTACGCTGTGGAGACCGCATCTTTTTGTTTTATCGGCAGCACGTTTTGGCTTTATCTGGATCTCACCGTGCATCAAAAAGCTTCACCCTATGCCGTAGGTTACGGAATCCTGTGCACGATCTTCAGCGCCGCCCAGATT
>JAISJS010000191.1 GCA_031261385.1 Treponema sp. | reverse complement strand
AGGATTGGGACGGGGCGCTGACAGCCGCCCAACAAGCTATTGAAGTTCTGGCTTATATAGAGAGCCCGGATGGGAAGAGCCCTCTTCCGGCGCGGTATACAGTAAGGACGTGGGCTGCTACAAAAGATTGCCTTTGGAACATCGCCGGCCGTTCTTGGGCTTATGGGGATTCCACCAAGTGGCCTCTGCTCTATAACGCCAACAAGGAGAAATTACCTGAACCGGATAACCCGGATTTAATTCATCCCGGTACGGTTATTGATATTCCCAGCATTAAGGGTGAGACGCGGCAGGGTACGTGGGACTCAGGCCGGACCTATTCACCGCTCCGCTAGGAGCTTGTGGATTTATAAAGGCCGCTAAAGATTTGCCGGCAATAGCCCTGAATCTTTAGCGGTTTTTTGCAAATACAGGGAGAGCGCCGTGCCCATGAGGGCGTGGATATAGGGCGGCTGCCCCATGCTCCGGAACACCTCGGCGGCGCTTATCAATTCGGTTTCCACATATTCATCTTCATCCAGGTTTTGCTTTCCCATATTCTGTAAATTTTCGGCAAGGAAAAAGTGAACCCGGTTCGACATTATTGCCGGGTTTGGACTGCATTCCCCGATTTTTGTGATTTTCCCTGCGGCATAAGCGGTTTCTTCGCGAAGTTCCCGAACCGCCGCCCCGGTTGGTTCCTCCCCTTTTTCAATAACCCCGCCGGGAAACTCCAGGCTGAGTTCCCTTGCGCCATGCCGCCACTGCCGTACCATCACAAATTTTTTACCGTGGGGCGTATCTATGACCGGCACCACAATCGCCCAGTCTGCGGCGTCCAACACCATATACATTCCATGTTTGTTATCCGGAGATACGCAAGCGCTTTCCCGGACTGAAAAAATCCGGCACTTGAATACCGCCTTGCTCCTTTCTTCTTTCCAGAGCAGATTTTCATGTTCCATGAGATAAAACTACCTTCTTATTGACTTTTCGTAAACAGCTCTGTTCTCAATTTTAAACTCTATCCCCAATAGGGGTTGTTTCCTTTGACAAGTTAGCTCTGTCCCCTTATGCTGTAAGTAACGAAAAGTGTATTATCTTTCGGAGGTTTTTATGGCTATCATTACTATTTCCCGTGAACTGGCGGCTTTAGGAGACGAAACTGCCCAAGAGTTGGCCAAATTGTTGAATTATCGTTTTGTAGATAAACAGGCATTGGAGGAACGAATAAAGTCCTATGGGGTTGCGGGCAGAAAATTCGAGAAATATGATGAGCGAAAGCCCTCGTTTTGGGCATCCCTGTCCCAGGACCGGGATGATTATCTGCATTACCTTAAAACCGCCATTTTTGCCGAGGCTGAAGAGGGGAGCTGTGTTTTTATTGGCCGGGGGGCCAGTGTGGTTTTCAGAAATGTCCCCGGAGTGCTGTCGATTTTTCTTGTCGCCCCTTATGAAATCCGGGCCGAACGGGTCAAGAGCTATTTTCACTGTGATGATAAACGGGTCCGGCAAATAATCGATCAGAGCGATCACGACCGTACCGGCTTTCACCGGTATTTTTTTGATATGGATTGGAAAGATCCGGGGAATTATCATCTTTCCCTGAATACCGGGCGCCTTCACCCTGCGATTTGTGCGGAGATCATCAAAAACCTCAAAGATCGGGTATTTACGCCGGAAACAGAGGCGCAGAATACCGCCCGGCTCAAGGAGCTGACGCTGGGCCAGCAGGTTAAGCACCATATTATCTACGAACGGGAAATACCCATTCATTTTCTTGAGGCGTCGGTTTCAAATAATATGGTTATCTTGTATGGTGTGGCAAATTCTCAATCACTGGTGGAAGCCGCTCTGGCGGCCGCCCGGGATGTGGCTGCTTCTGCTTCGGTTCAGACTGAAATTCAGATTGTTCAGGAATACAGTGTGATGCCTTGACGGGCGCAGCCCGAATGAACATCTATGAAAAACCCGGTCAAAGCGGTATAACGGAATTATGGTAAATTCTGCAGATACCCTGGCAAAATTGTTTCGTATAGATAGGGAATGCCGCCATCTGGAACATGCGCTGGCAGCGCTTCAATGGGATCAGGAAACCAACCTCCCCCCAAAAGGGGTGGAAGATCGATCCGAACAACTCGCCATGCTGGAGGGTATTTCCCATGAGCGGCTCATCGCGGGTGAAACCGGTCGCCTCCTTGAGAGCCTGGAATCAACATCGGAAAATCCCCGTGGAGATGAAGGTTTACCTGATATTGACCGGGATTTTCTCCGGGTGCTGCGTCGTAAATACGACAAAGCGGTAAAACTACCCGCGGATTTTGTCACTGCCGCCGCCCGGGCGGAAGGTTTGTCCCAAGCCGCCTGGTCCCAGGCCCGAAAGAACAACGATTTTGCCTCTTTTTTACCGCACCTTGAAACCATGATCGAGTTTTCCCGCAAAAAGGCCGAATATTGGGGTTTTGGCGGCCAGAATGGGGACAGAGCTGCGCTTTACGATGGCCTTCTGGATATCTATGAGCCGGGTATGCCTGCTCCGGAAATCGACACTGTCTTTTTGCCGCTTCGGGACCGGCTGGTGACCTTGCTCAAAAAAATCAAGCTCTGTCCCCCGCCGGATACCTCTTTCCTCAGCCAGCCCTTTGACGCTGAACGGCAGGCCCGGCTCAACCGGCGGCTTATGGATTACCTTGGTTTTGACCGCCGCCGGGGCCGGCTTGATATCAGCGCCCATCCCTTTACCACTACTCTGGGCTCCGATGATGTCCGCATCACCACCCGTTATTTTCAGAACAATCTCCTTTCCGGCGTTTTTTCGGTTATCCACGAATCGGGGCATGCATTTTACGAGATGGGCTTTCCCCCTGAACTGCGGGGGACGAGCCTTGCCGATGGGGCTTCCATGGCCTTCCACGAATCCCAATCGCGGTTTTGGGAAAATGTGATTGGCCGCAGCCGCCCCTTTTGGGAAGGTTTCTTCCCAATTCTCAAGGACGGTTTCCCCGATCAGCTTAAGGCTGTTGACTCCGAAACCTTCTACCGGGCGGTGAATCTGGTAAAACCAGCGAATATTCGGGTTGATGCTGATGAAGTGAGCTATGCCCTCCATATTATTCTCCGGTTTGAACTTGAAAAACGGCTTATTTCAGGGGAACTTTCTGCTGAAAAACTTCCTGAAGTCTGGCGGCAGTATACTCAGGAATATTTGGGGCTTGAAAGTGATACTGATGCTGATGGGGCGCTGCAGGATGTGCACTGGTCTCAAGGGTCTTTCGGCTATTTCCCCAGTTATGCATTGGGGAATCTTTACGGCCTGCAAATCAGAAAGGCAATTCTCAAGGATATTCCGGATTTTGAATCCCATGTTGCCCGGGGAGACTTCGGCGCAATCCGCGCCTGGCTTGGAGACCATGTTTACCGCTGGGGCTGCCGGTTGGCGCCTGCGGAACTGCTTTTTAAAATCACCGGGGAAAAGTTGTCGGTAATTCCTTTTTTGGAATATATTGAAGCGAAATATACGGAGCTTTATGGACTTTGAAATTTTTTCAATTACCCGGGATCTTCTCTGCCTTACCGGGACTTTTGTAGGTACAGCTCTGGGATATTTTTGGTCCCTTTGCAGAAAGGATATTACGCTCCGTTCACGAAACCGCCGGATCACCCTGGTGCTGCTGTTTTTTTCCGGGGCGCTCATCGCTTTTTCAACGGCAATAATCGTTTCTCGGGGGGCGATATTCGGCGCCGGCAGCCTTTTTGCCGTTGCCGGCGCAGGCGTGCCCGTTTTTGCCCTGGCGGTCCGGTTTCCCCGCGCCGCCGCCTTCCCCCTGATTTTGGTCGGCGGGCTTCTCATTGTGTGGCTGGGACACTCCTACCTGCGTTTTCCGCTGATAAAATCGAGCTCTGTCCCTCTTATTTCTATTTACAATGACGGCGGCGGCTCTTATTCCATCAAATTTCCCACTTCTTACGGGGACAGAGCTGTCCGGCTCTCCGTGGGGACAGAGCGGCTTCCACCGCTTCCCATTTCTGAAAGCCTCTCTTCCCTCGCATTTCAGGGGACCCGTATCGGTTTTGGTGAGTTATATCCCATAATTGGCGGAACCGCACGGGGAGCGATAGGGACAATCCATCGGGATGGAGGGATCCTGTATACAGACCCGTTTCTTGAAGGTTCCCTGTTACGAGCCTATTATTCCCGGCTTGCCTCAATATTTCATCAAGGCCCCTTTGCCGTACATTTTCAGTCTGTGAAAGGGGCCCCTCCAATAAACTCCATCCCTGAGGGGGCAAATTTATCCATTTTCTTCGATAGAGATACGCTGTCCTTCAATCCTTCCTGGGAAAGCAGGCGTTGAACCTCAACCGAGCGAACTTGTGAGCGAAGGTTCCGTGTTATTGCAGCAATTCCAAATTCAAGAAAGAATACAAACCGCAAAGTCGAATCGAACCTTCGGTTCGAAGTCGAAAAAGGAAGAAAATTTTCTTATCCCTTCTTTAACTTATTCGACTTTGCGGTTAAATTTCTTCCGATTTTTTCCTCATTTGGAATTACTG
>JAISJS010000013.1 GCA_031261385.1 Treponema sp. | reverse complement strand
CTGTCGGAACGAACCTCGGCGTTTCCCGTAAGAACGGTGATCTCCCTGCCCGATGCCCTGCCGCCCGACATTTTGTCCGCCTTAAAGGAAAACGTATCGGCGGCGGCGGATGCGGCAAGGACACACAGCAAAAGGGGGAAAAGGATTTTTTTCATTCGGCCTCGGCCTCATCTTCATCTTCATCCGCTTCGACGGCATCGGGTTCTTCTTCATCATCTTCATGAACATACGAGCCGCCAACTTCGCCTGAAAATTCCCAGGTGCGGCTGCGGGCGTTGGCAGAAAAACCCATTCCGGTAAATCCAGTGCCGTTTTCGCGGAGTATGGACACTTCCTCCTCATGCCCGCTGGAAAGAACCCGGTCAAAATCCAGCCAGGAGAGTTTTTCTGTCTTAATGATGATGTCCTCAGACTCCACCTCAAGATTTACCCCTTCCGACAAGGTGATGTTTCCCGAATCAAGTTCTACATGGGCTGTTCCCGCCCGGCCGACCGCGTCTATTTCCGTACCGTGGCTTCCGAATTGTTCAAAAGAAAAATTTTGCAGTTCCATAGTCCGGCGGTCCTCGTAGCGTTCCACCAATTCCGCCTGAAAGCGCACCTGCGGATCGCCGTTCCGTACCCGCACATAGTCCACATTGTACATTACGATATCAGGCATATTGTTGTCCGGCGCCGCCTCGGTACCGTAATCAAAGGAGCAGGAAATGGCGAGCAGTGCAAAGACAGCGAGCAGTGGATAGTGAATAGTGAATAGATTTTTTGTATTGTGTCCAATTTTCAATTTATTACTCACTTCTCACACCCCATCATTAACAAAAACAACATTCCCCGCGATAAATTACTAATCACTGGCCGCTAATCACTTCTTGCGCGCTTTTGGCGCGTACATCCCGTGCGGCGGCAATAAAATCCCGGAAAAGCGGGGCCGCGGCAGTGGGTTTTGATTTAAACTCCGGGTGAAACTGAACCCCAAGGCCCCAGGGATGATCCGGCCATTCAACACATTCAACCAGGCTTCCGTCGGGGGTGTAAGCGGCTATTTTGAGGCCCGATCCGGTCATCTCATTACGATATTTGTTGGAAAATTCGTAACGGTGCCGGTGGCGTTCAAAAATATGCTTTTCGCCGTAGGCCGCCAAAATATGGGTCCCCGGTTCGGCGGCGGTTTCACTTTTTCCCAGCCGCATGGTTCCGCCGTAATTTTTTACGTCGACCTGTTCCTCCAAAAGACTCACCACCGGATGTTTGCAATCCTGGTTAAACTCAGAGGAATCCGCATCCTCCCAGCCCAGAACATTGCGGCCCCAATCGATCACCATGATCTGCATCCCCAGACAAATCCCGAAATAGGGGACCTTGTTTTTCCGGGCCCACTCCGAGGCCTTTACCATGCCGTTGATTCCCCGCTGGCCAAAACCGCCGGGGACCAGAATACCCTGAAGGGTATTTTCACCATGAACGGTATCTCCGCCGTTTGCCGCATTCCCGGCTCCCAGCACCGTATCGGCATTTTCCGCCTCCTCCAGCCGACTGGAATCGATCTTTACCAGTTCAACCTCCACCCCGCACTCAAGTCCGGCATGGAACAGGGCTTCGTATACCGATTTGTAGGCGTCATGGAGTTCCATGTATTTTCCCACAATGCCGATACGGACCCTGCCCGTGCGTGCGGCGAACTTATCCATCACCGCATTCCAGGGCTTGATGTTGGCATGGCGGCTTTCCACGCCCATCTTCTTTAAAACAACCTGATCGAGCTTTTGATCAAAAAAGACAATCGGTATCTCATAAATGGTAGTATCAACGTCGTAGGAAGTAAAGACCGCATCGGGATCAACATTGGTAAAAAGGGCGATTTTACGGCGGGTCGGCTCATCAAGCATCACCGGAGCGCGGCAGATAAGCACATCGGGCTGTATCCCCATCTCCTGCATCGCCTTAACCGAATGCTGGGTCGGCTTGGTTTTAAGCTCCCCCCCGGCAACCTCGGGGATAAGGGTCAGATGAACGGAAATAGCGTTGTCCTTACCGGACTCGTGGATCATCTGCCGGGCCGCTTCCAAAAAGGGGATCGATTCAATATCACCCACCGTGCCGCCGATTTCCACGATAACAATGTCGTTATCGGGGTCCTCTCTGGCAACCGCCAAAATTCTGGCTTTAATCTCGTCGGTGATGTGGGGAATTACCTGAACACAGCGCCCCAAATACCGGCCTTCCCGTTCCTTGCGGATGACCGAGTCGTACACCTGCCCCGTGGTTATCGAATTTGCCCGGGAAAGAGGGCTCCCGGTAAACCGGGCATAATTCCCCAGATCCAGGTCCGTTTCCGCCCCGTCATCGGTTACATACACTTCCCCATGCTGATAGGGGCTCATCGTCCCGGCATCCACGTTGATATACGGGTCGCATTTTACCATGCGGACATTCAGCCCCCGGCTTTCCAAAAGGGCCCCCAGCGAAGACGCGGCAACACCTTTCCCCAACCTGGAACACACGCCCCCCGAGACAAAAATGAACTTGTTCATGTAGTAGTAGTATGCTGAAGCAGGGGGCTTTGGTCAACGGGATTATGGCACATACCTCAACTATACAATGATGCCACGCTTACTTAACCAGGCACATCACATCATCGCCCCCAGCCAGCGGACGAAACAGAGGTGTTTTCCCTAGGAGTTTGTGGCGCTTGTCGCCTTTTCGGGATTTTTAGCGTCTTTAGATGCTAAAAATCCACAAGTGCCACAGGCTCCTAGACCACAACAGTCTATTTTTGTATGCTAATTTTCATGAAAGGCTATTTACAGGAGCCAGAAATCCCTGAAATTTATGAAACTGAGGTAGAAAAGGGGCTTTCTACCGGTATTCTTAAAGAAAAATGCATTAGAGAAGCACGATACCGTTTTCTCAGGATTCCTCCGGTTATCGTAGTCAATCAACAGACCAATTGGTCCATAGAGTTGTCCACACGAATTATAAATGAATGGCGAAGCAAATCAAGAACACGGGAACGCATTATCGCAATCAAATTGCTGGATACAATGATCAAAACAGCTGTTTTGCTTAAAGTCACCAAAGATGAAAAAAATACTCCCGGAATTGGTGAAGTCGACCATTTTGAAAATAAATGCATAATTAACGGGAAACCGTATAAAATCAACATCACAATTAAAAAACAGGCTTTTGTGGACAGGCGGTTTGCCTACTATTATTCTGCTAAGGAACTTTAATTCCATGAGCCCGGATATGCAATAAAAACCGCATCCACCGGGCAACTTATGCTCACCTTTTCAGGTTCACATACCTCAATGAATGCGGCAGCCACAGGGCTTACTTTAATAATAAGCCGTATTCGGTGATTTGACAAGTGGCAGGATTTTTCTTGTGATTTTTCTCAGAATGAAGCGGCGCCAGGCGTCTCTTTCCCGAATCAATGTCAATCACAATTTGAGCAATTTCAATCGCAACTGCATTGACAGTTTCCCCATTCTCTAATTAGTATTATGTTATGGCGGATCTTGCATTTTTTACCGATGCCGATTTTGAACAGTACCGTACGCTTATCTATGCGGAAAGCGGTATAACCTTCACCGCGACGAACCGGTCTATACTGGAAAGCCGGCTGAAGGAACGACTTCGGGAAAAGGGTATTGATTCGGTAAAAACGTATTTTGTAACGATTTCAAAGGATAAAGAGGAGCTCAAAGCTTTTCTTGATTCGATTACTACCAATTTGACACGGTTTTTCCGGAATCAGGCCCATTTTGACGCGTTGGAGAAGTTTGTGGTTCCGGAACTGATAAAAATCAGGAAGGGCTCCCCCAATACCACCCTGAAAATCTGGAGCGCCGGTTGTTCCACCGGGGAAGAGCCCTATACCATTGCGATGCTGCTGAACGAGATTCTCCCGCCGCCATGGCGCTACGAAATTGTCGCCAGCGATATCAGTCTTAAGTGCCTGATGACGGCAAAAGAGGGCTTTTACGCCGACAGCCGGATCACCGGCATCCCCGACGCCTACCTTAAAAAGTACTTTGATAAGGTGGAAGGGGGCTACAAGGTCCATTCGGATATCATGTCCAAAATCCGTTTTGACTACCATAACCTCAAAAACGATTCGGGGCTCCGCAACCTGGATGTGGTATTTTGCCGGAATGTAATAATTTACTTTGATGATGTCGCACAAACCGGGGTAATTAACCGTTTTTGGGACTCCATGGCCTCAAAATCGTTCCTTTTTATTGGTCATTCGGAATCCCTTTTCGGCATGGATACCAAGTTTGAATTTGTAAAAACTGAATGGGCAACTTTATATAGAAAATTTATATAGCAGGAGATGGCTGTGGCTGATGAAGTTTCGGTCTTAATTGTTGATGATTCTGCGCTGATGCGCAACCTGATTGGACACATGGTAGATGATACCCCCGGCCTGGTCATTGCCGATAAGGCAATGAACGGTATTTTTGCCCTCCAGAAGATACCCCGGGTTAATCCCGATATCATCGTTCTGGACCTGGAAATGCCGGAAATGAACGGTATTGAATTCCTTAAAGAGCGGAAAAAACAGGGGATAAAAATCCCGGTAGTTATCCTTTCTTCCATCGCCGCCAAAGGCGCTGAAATCACCATGGAGGCCCTTTCCCTGGGGGCCAGTGACTTTATTCAAAAGCCCTCCGGTTCGGTTTCGGAAGATATCCATACGGTAAAAGACACCCTTACAAATATGCTCCTGGGCTACGGGATTCAATACCGCAAGCTCATCGGAAAAAAGGTTTTAAGCCCCGGAGAATACCCCAAAAAAACCGATATTCATCCCGATGTCATTGCCCAGTCCAATGTCGGGCTTACCCCCCTCAGGGAACCGGCAAAGGCGCCGTCACAAATACGCAAGCCGGCAAAAACAGAAATTATCGCCATCGGTATATCGACCGGCGGTCCAGACGCCCTGCGGGTGGATTTTCAAAAGCTTGATGCCGACCTCCAGGTACCCATTGTAGTGGTCCAGCACATGCCCCCGGGTTTTACCAACGAATTCGCCAAAAGCCTTGACCGGATCTGCCCGCTGGATGTCAAAGAAGCGGAAGACGGTGATCTTATCCAAAGTGGCCGCGTACTTATCGCCCAGGGAAACAAACATCTTGAGGTAGAACGAAAAGGCTCATCGGTTGTCGCCCGTCTTTCCGG